>DMJJ01000307.1:0-1413 GCA_003452185.1 Verrucomicrobiales bacterium
CCCATCGAGTCCCCCGCCCCCCCGCCCCCCTCCACCGGGCTGCGGCGCTACGCCGGGATCTACGCGGCGATGTGGCGGAACTCCGTCGTGCGGGAGATGGGTTTCAAGGCGAACTTCATCCTCTGGATCTTCGTCGAACTCCTCTGGTTCGGCCTCCAGCTCAGCTTCTTCGCGGTCATCTACCAGCACACGGAACGGATCGGCGACTGGACGAAATGGGAGGTGGTCCTCCTGGTCGGGGCAAGCCACTTCATCCAGCAGGTGTTCCAGGCTTTCTTCCTGACCAACTGCGTCGAGATTTCAGATCTCGTCCAAACCGGAAAGATGGACTTCATGCTCCTGCTGCCCGTCAACACCCGGTTCCTTCTCTCCCTCCGCAAGGTGGACCTGGGGGGCTTCGTGAATGGCGGCACCGCCGTGGGAGTCATGCTGTACGCCCTCTCCCACCTCGGGATCACCCCCAGCTGGCTCCAGTGCGCGGGGTTCCTCGCCCTCTGCGTCACGGGGATCCTCATCCACTACTCGCTCATGTTCCTGCTCTCGAGCATCAGCTTCTGGGCGGTGAAGGCCCAGGGGATCGTCTGGGGGTACTACAGCCTGTTCAACATCGCCCGGTTCCCGGACTCCGCCTACCGCGGGTTCTTCAAGGTGTTCTTCACGTTCGTGCTGCCGATGGTGCTCGTCTCCAATGTCCCCGTGAAGCTGCTGGCCCAGCGCCTGGGAAGCGGGCGCGACGTCCTGGTGCTCATGACCGTGGGGCTGGGCTGCGCGCTGGCCTCGGAGTGCGTCTGGCGGATCTCCCTCCGTCGCTACACGAGCGCCAGCTCCTGAGGGCACCCCGGGCTACGGCTTCCGCACGACCGCCGGCGGCGTCCCCTTCACCTGGAGCTTCCGCCGGTAGATCCGGTCCGAGGAGCAGGCGTACAGATAGGACATGCCCGGGCCGGCAAACGCCGCGCTCACGGTTCCCTTGGGCTGCGGACGCTCGATCACGCCGCTCAGCCGCCCGGTCGAGTCGAACATTTGGATTCCAAGGGCGGAGGTGACGTAATATCGCCCGTCGGCATCCACGGTCATCCCATCCCCCTCGCTCCGCGGCGATCCGGCAGGGGTGCGAAGCTCCATGTAGCGCTCCCCCGCATCGAGCGACCCGTCGGCGCGAATCCTGAAAACCCAGACGTTGCTGGCGGTGTATTCCGAAACGGCAAGCATCCCATGGTCCGGGGAAAGCCCGATCCCGTTCGGCGCGGTGATCCCCTTGGCCCCCACATGCACCCCCCCCTTCCGATCAATCCAGGTCACCTGCCCCTTCCCCGTCTCGGTGAAATAGACATCCCCGGACCGGGAGACCACGAGATCGTTCGGCTGCACATCGTCTGCCAGCACGCTCATCCGCCCCGACGGGATCTCGAA
>DMJJ01000307.1:1680-10312 GCA_003452185.1 Verrucomicrobiales bacterium
ACGGGATCTCGAACGCCACCACCTGCTTCTTCGGGCTCTGGGTGCAGGCGTAGATCCGGCCGTCCGGGCCGAACTTGAGACCGCTGATCCGCGGGGTGCCGCTCACCAGGGGGGAAACCTTCCCGGAAGCCTCCACCCGGAGGATCGAGTCCCCGGCCGCCACATCCGCAAAGCAGAAGTTCCCCTCCGGGTCGGAGCACGCGGCGTCGGTGAACTTGTACCCCTCGGCCACCAACTGCCATCCCTCCCCGGGGAGGAGGATCTTCGACAGGGCCTCATCCCCCCGGAGGTTCTGGGCCTCCACCAGGGGGCAGGTCAACGCGGCGGCAAGGGTGACGACCAGAAACGGGGTCCGAAGGAGGAGAGTGGCTGGCTTCATTCGATTCATGGATCAGGGGTGCAGGGGGTGGAGGGATCGCAAACCGTCACGGCTTGGGGTAATCATGCCAGACCCAGGCTAGGGCCTCGGGCAGGATCACCCCGCCGTGGCGGCCGTTATGGCCGCCGTCGCCCAACTCGAACCGGTAGTCATATCCCGCAAACTTGAGGGCGGCCGCCATCTCCTGGTTCGCCAACGGCCAGTTGCCAAAAAGGTTATCGAGATCCCCGGTTCCATCCTGGAGGTGAACCCGGATCGGCTTATGCTCCGTCTTCCGGATCCATGCGGGGTAGACGTGTCCACCCCGGATGTTCGTAAAGCTCCCAACATGGCTGATGACCTTCCGAAACTGGTCGGGACGCTCCCAGGCGACGGTCCATGCGCAGATTCCCCCGGAGCTGATCCCGCAGATGGCCCGGCCCTCCGGGTCCCGGGTCAGGTTGTACTTCTTTGAAACCTCCGGCAGGATCTCCTCCAGCAGGAACCGGGCATACTGGCCCCCAAGGGAGTCATATTCAAAGCTCCGGTTGCTCCGCGGCTTCTGGCCGGCATCCCCCGCCGGAACCTCCCCCGGGTTGAGAAAGATCCCGATGGTCACGGGCATCTTTCCCTGGTGGATCAGGTTGTCGAACACCACCGGCACGCGGAACTGGCCATTCGTGTTCACGTAGGAGCCGCCATCCTGGAAGACCATCACGGCCGCCGGCTTCGAGGGATTGTACTGGGCCGGGACGTACACCCAGTAATCCCGCACCGTCTCCGCAAACACCTTGCTGGTCCACTTTCCCTGGGTGACCACCCCCTGCGGGACCCCGGGCTGCGGCCTGGAGTCGGGGCCCAGCGTGTAATCGTCCGCCGCACGGGCGGGCTCGACGGATCGCAGGAAGAGGAGGGCCAACAGGGCCAGGGCGAGTCGGAGGTGCATGGGGGCGAGAATACCCCCGGGCGCCTCCCCCGTGTCAAAGCCGCATTGCGGGACCCCATCCGATCTCACGGTCTCCGCCGCATGACCGCCGGAGGCGGGATCCATTCGGATCAGAGGCCAGTCCTCCGCGAGGATCCGGAATTCGGGCCCCCCCCTGGGAAAGGTCCGAAGACGAGTGCCCTAGCAGCCCGTGGAAGAACTGTGCCTATCGCCGTTCCTGCAGAAACCGGTCGCTAAGGCTGGGCCAGGAAACGGTCGACGGCAGCTTTCACTTCGAAGGGAAGGTCACCGGAGAAAACCCGACCGCTCGCGCGCTCGGCTGCCAGCTCGCTCCGCCCCAGTCGGGTGAGATCGAGCCCGGCGGCCGCCGCGCGGGCGACGGCGTAGAAACGCCCGTTGTAACCCAGGAGCTCATACCCGTGGTAATCCTCCTCCACGAGCAATGGAGCCCCCGCCGTGCGACGCGGGGCGTCGCCGGGGGAGGGAGACGGAGCCTTCGGTGCGGCGGAGTCGAGGCGGCCGAACACATCGCTGCGGGAGGCGGGCGGGGCGGTGATCGACCCGCGCAGCATGGCGGAAACCGAGGGCCAGAGCGCATGCCGGCGCAGGAAGCCCTGGAAGGAGGCGAAGATGGTCGGAGCCGACGGGTGTTGATGGGCCTCCGGACCGAGCACCCGCCCGGTCCAGTCCCAGGCAACCCGATCCACCGTGAGCAGGAGCTCCTCACCCGGGGGAAGCCCCGCCTGGCGGGCGTCTAGGACTCCCGAGAGCAGCCGCGCCGCGGCCGACGCGGGATCGCCCGAAGTCCGGAGCCGGTCCGCCTCCGCCAGAAGTCTCACGGTGCCGGACGACGCACCCCCGGGCGCAATCGCCGGGATCCCGTCCCCGGCCCTCTCCGAGACGGGCGCCGGCTCGTACCCGAGGCGCCTCATCCAGTCGGCGGCCGGCCCGCCAAACAGCTGCAGCGCCTCCTCGTCAAAGTGGTCACTCCACCCCCCGACCTTGCCACGACCGACCACACGGAAAGCCTCCCCTGTCGATTCCTCGCTCCTCTCCATCGCGGTGCGGGCCCTCTCCACGGTCGATTCGCCCACCGCCTGGCGCACGGCTTCCGGGGAGCGTCGCACACCAAGGAACTCCAGCACCCGGTCGACCACCTGCACCGGGTGTTGACGCGACTCCTCGAACCGCAGCACCAGAAACGGGGCCTGGGATTGCAGGCCGAGCCACATCGCATGCCACGCCGCCCAGGTCTCGCCCGGCGGGAGCCCGAACATCCCCGGGAAGTGGTCCTCCCAGAGGTCGGGGCGGCGCAGGTACTCGTGCCATCCAAAGTGAAGGTAGTTCCGCTCGTAGATCGACCGGATGGCGTCCCGCGGATCCCTCACGAAGAGAATCGTCGGCCGCCCGGCGTGGCGGGCAAAGTCCAGCCTGTGCTCCCACAGCACCTCGAGGCCCGGCTCCAACAGAAACTCCTCCTGCCGGTGAAGCAGCGGGATGTAGTAGCGCAGGTGGGCCACCCCCTCGGGAACAATCCGCTCCCCGCGTCCCTTCCCTTCCGCGGGGATCCAGAAGCCGTGGGGGTACCTCCGCGGCTCGGCGTGAGTGGTCCGGACCCCGAGTTCCATCAGCACGCTGACGAGCCAGCTGATGCCGCAGGAGAACGGGGCCGAAATCAGGTTGAACTCACGCATGCCGAGGCACGGGGATGCTCACACGTCGACCCGCCTCGCGGTCCAGGCCCGGGTCTTGTAGGGGACGATCACCTCGGGGAGCGGGGCAATGACCTCGGCGACCGCCTCCAGGAAGGCCTCAAAGCGCTCGGGCCCGGCCTGCGCCTGAATGTCGTTCACCGATCTCCAGGCCCCGATGTACCGCTCGTGGCTCATGGCGATCTGGTGGCGGGCCTCGAAAAAGACCACATCCTCAAAATGGCCCGAGCCGAGAAGCTCCGTCGACCAGTCGCGCGCGTTCTTCTCGTGTCCCGAGGAGACGCGCCTCAGGCCGGGAACCAGCTCGTGGAGTCGCGACTCGATCTCCCGGTGAAGCGGGCTGGCATCGATGTCCCGCGGGTTCCAAAGCACCGTCAGATACCCCCGGGGACGGAGCACCCGATGGAACTCCGCCATGCCGTCGGGCTGCCGAACCCAGTGGAACGAGCTCGCCATGGTGATCCAGTCCGCGGATCCGCTCGCGAGGCCCGTGGCTTCCCCCGATCCGCGGGACCACTCGACAGGCAACCCCCGGGTGTAGATCCGCCCCTGCTCCCGCATCGGGTCGCAAGGCTCGACAGCGCGAACCTCCAGCCCCTCGCCTGCGAGCATCCGGGTCCAGAGACCCGTGCCGGCCCCGACATCCGCGACCTGGAACCCGGGGGTTCCCTCGGCCCCCACGTACGCCATCAAGGCGCGCAGCACGGTGGTGGAGTAATCGGGCCTGTGTTTTGCGTAATCCTCCGCAAGCGCGGAGAAGTCGCCCTGGCGAAGCGTGGCGGTCATGCTCATGATGTTTGTAAGAGGGGTTGGGTCAGTGGGACTGGCACGGGATTGTCAACCGGGAGAGGATCTCGTCCGAAAGCGGCTCCAGCGCCGCCTCGGCGCCGTCGTTCTGCAGGATGACATGGGGCGACTCAGGCTCGTCAAACGGGAGGTCGATCCCCGCCACGTGCCGGGCCTCCCCGCGCGCCGCGCGGCTGTAGAGCCCTCGGGCATCCCGCGCCTGCAGAACCTCGAACGGAACCTTCACCCAGACCTCCAGGTATCCCGGCAGGTGGGCGCGATTCCAGGCAAAGACCTCCTTGAAGAGAGACATCGTCGGCACGATGACCGTGAACCCCTGGTGGGCCACCAGCCGCGCAAACCGGCAGATCCTCATCGCATTGGTCAGGCGGCTCGCACGATCGTGCGCGATGGCCGGGTCCGCCACCGCCAGCCGCACCTCATCCCCATCCAGGATCAACGCCGGGCACCCGGCCTCGCGGAGCCGCCGGGCCACCACACGGCCCAGGGTGCTCTTGCCCGCGCCGCTCAGGCCGGTGATCCAGACCACGCGGCCGACCGCGGCGACCGGCAAGGGGTCGCGGGTTGTCACGTTCGGGGTGGAAGGGTGTGAAATCATGGCGCGTGAACAAGGGGGACCGTCAGGCCGCATCCTCCCACCGCCAGTCATGCCGCCAGGGGATGACCTGCTCGAGCCGTTCGGTGTAAAGCTCCAGATCGGCATCGGAGTCGACCTCGCACCACCGCCCCTCGACCGGGATGGCTGCGATCCGGACCCCGGCGCCCAGGAGGCCCGAGAGCAACCCGGTCATGTCGAGCCGGTCGAGATCCGACGGGGCCACCCCGCTCAGGAACCGCTTGATCTGGTCCCACCCCGCGGGTGTGAACTTGAGGAGCCCCATGTACTGGCCCTCCACCTCGGCGAGCGAGGAGGCCCTGTGGCCGATCTCCTGCAGGAACCCATCCGCCGAGCGCCGGAACGTCTCGGCATCCGAGAGCGGATCCTCAAACCGGTCGCTCCAGAGCTGTTTCCACAGCCTGTCGTACGTGATGGCGATGTCGGCCGTCGAGGCCGACAAGGCCTGGGCTGCGGAAGGGTGGTAAAGGATGTCGCCGTAGGAGACGATGCACTCCCCTCCGCGCAGCCACGCGTCCGCGGTGAGGAGGCTTCCCACCATGTTGGTCTCGGACCAGCGCGGGTTGTCGAACGGGGTGTAGCCGGGCCCCGACAGCGCGGAGGCGCAGTACCCCCGCACGACGGCGAACTCCCCGACACCCGCGGCGCGCAGGGCGTCGATCTGCCATTCGAGGAGGGGTCGCCCCGCCACCTTGACAAGGCACTTGGGGTGATGGGTGGTGAGGGCTCGCATACGAGAGCCCCGTCCGGCTGCCAGGATCAACGCACGCATGGAGGGAATGTGAAGGGGGTTAGAAACGACTCGCAGGAATCGGCCTCCGCAAGGCTCGCGGCCTCACGCAGGGGGGAAAGTCCAAGGGACTCGCGGAACAGGGCGACATCGGAGGGGTCGGCCGACTCCCCCCGCTCGGGATGCCATTGGATGGCCGTAAGCGGAGCCTCCCTGTGGCGGAGCCCCTCAACCCAGCCGTCCGGGGTCGTTGCGAACGGGGCCAGCGGCCGGGCGAGCGACTCGCGCCGAACCCCCCTGGCATGGTAGGAGTTCACCACACGGGCGGCCGGCCCGGGAACGCCAGGCCCGAAGTCCACGGGATGCCGGGTCGCCACGTGCGCATCGCGGGGGCACGGGACCACGGGCCCGCCATGGAACGACTGGAAAAACTGGAGCCCCCGGCAGACCCCGAACACCGGGATCCCGGCGTCGAGGGCGAACCGGAGCAGGGCCTCCTCGGTCGCATCCCGGACCGGGGCCTCCCCCAGGTCGTTGCCGCCCGTGAACACCAGGGCATCGATCGCCCACGCCCGGGCATGCGCCGCGGCCTGGCCCCCGAGGTTGGGAAGCCCCATCCAACGGCAGTCCGGGATGGCGGCCCCGAGGAACCGGGCCCAGTCCTGCGCCAGGGCATCCCGATCCTCCGGGTACTCCGGACTCCGCACCACCCGCATTGTCAGGCCGACATGTCTCATAGACTCAGGGGACGAACCGTCTTCTCATCGCATCGCAACTCCACCCGGGCCGCCTTCGAGAGCCTCTCGAACAGCGTCTCCCCCACCCCGATGGCCGCCGGGATCCCGAGCTCCGCGCACCGGATGGTCATGTGGGAGTTGGCCCCGCCGAAGCGGGTGATGAGGCCCGCGATTCCCTTGGAAAAGATCCAGTCAAAACCCGGGTCGGCACACTCGATGCAGACCAGCTTTCCGAACAGGTCGGCCGCCCCCGTCATCTGGTTGGTCACGCAGACCGTGGCTCCGGAGATCCGCTTGCGGGTGACAAAGTTGGCCGCCCCGCGGTGCTGCGGGATGACATGAAGGTCCTGGGCTCCGCGAATGATGTAACCGAGCCGCAGCCCGCGCATCTCACGCGCCGCGGCGCGGCGTGACTGGGCCAACTCCTGGAAGTGGGTCTCGCGATCCCGGACCACCGGGGCACTGAGGGTTTCAGAAAGATCATGCAGGGAAAGCCACGCAGCGTCCTCCCGGGTCAACCCGATGCACTCCCCCCACTCGGCGATGCACTCCAGGGCGTCGCTCAACGGCCGGGTGAAGACAAACTTGGCATGCTCACGGCCGGTGATCGCGCGGCCCGCGTACAGGAAGAGCTGGTCAGGGCTGAGCCTCAGGCCGGCCTCCGCCAGGAGGCGGGTGAACCCCTGGAGCTCCCCCTCGGTGGGAACGAACCCGGAGTCCTCGCGCCGCCCCGCGTGCCGGGGGGCCGGGACGGCCGCCTCGCGGAAGAGATCGTCCCGCTGGTCGTAACGGGGGCTCAGGAGGTCGAAGGTGCCGGGGCGGAGGTGCCCGTAACGGCGCAGGAACTCCTGCGGCGTGGCGCCGCCCGAGGTGACGGCCGCAAAATCGTCCGCCATCATGCCTGCCGGGGTCACGAGGGAGCGCTTGAAGGCCTCGAGCCGATCCAGCGTCCAGACCCCCCGCTCAATCGCGGAGCGAAGCAGGGCCTCGGCCATGAAGGCGTGCCGGGCAATGACGGCAAAGGGGCGGCTCCCATACTGCCGGCAAACCGCCAGGAGCTCAAACGCCCGCCGCAGCGGGGTCTCGGGAAGCGACCAGGAGTCGAGCTGGGTTTCAAGGATCGAGATCCGCCGGAGCGCCTGCGCAAGCGACCCCTCGACCCCCGGATCCACGTTGCGCTGGGTCAGCCCCCTGACCGCCTCCGTGTAGAGGCGGTGCGACAACGGGTCGAACAGGCCGGCATAGCGCTTGAAAAAGTTCTGCTCGAACGCGAAGTCGAACACGGTCTGCGCCACCTCAAACTCGACCTTGTCGTGAAACTCCGGGTGGGCGGAGAGGCGCTCCAGCCACGCGTTCACCACCCCGTTCTCGATCGCCCGGGGAAGCCCATCCGGGAGGAAGGACCGGAAGCTGTTCCGCACGTCGACATAGGGACGCCCCGCCAGAGCCACCACCAGCGGCTGGTCCGGCACCGCCCGGTACCCCATGGAGGCGCGCGCCTCCTGCCAGACGCGGTCGCTGATGAGCTGCCGAAAGACGGACAGCGCCAGCGGACCGGGCTCGGGACCGATGAGCTCCGCGGGGTTCCAGTCGGGCATCTGCCCAAAGAGGGTGGTCTCCCCGGGAAGCCCCGCCTGGGGACGGGAGAGCTCGGAACAAAACTGCTCGATCTGCTCGAGCGCCTCCCCGAGCCGCGTCCGGACAGCCCGGTTCCAGTTCCGCTGCACCGCGATCCGCCTCACCTGCAGCAGGTGCCAGGCTTCATCGGCGGTCTGCGCAAACTCAATGTCGAGGGGAGTTCGCCCCCCGCACAACGCCTCCAGCTCCCGCGCCATGGCCAGCAGGGCGGCGATCCGGGGGGATTCGACGTAATCCGCGGGCGCGTCGCGATGCACCACCAGGCTCTTGCTGACATCCGTCCCCCCGGTGATGACGTCGGTGCGGCCCGATTCGTCATCATAGTTGATGATGTAATAGGGGGCGCCGTTGGTAAGGTCGTGCGTCATGAGCACGCCGCTCATCACAACCTCGGAAAGCATCGCCTGCACCAGGACCTGGTTTCCAGGGTGGGCCGAGGGATAGCTCGCGATCACGCTCTCCACCCCCTCCGACAGCCGGTCCCGATCGGCGGACGGGACCCCCAGCACCGACCGGAAGGCCCCCGCCATGCTCGAGGCCGAGGAGTCCTCGGAATAGGCGCTGCTCCGGACCGCCAAGGGCCGCGCCGGGAAGCGCTGGACGATGCGGTCCAGGACCCCCATCCGATCCGACTGCCACTCCGCCACGGTAAACCAGATCAGGTCCGGGACCTGGCACCGGCGGACCAGCGGGGCGATCCGCTCCAAGGTCTCCGCCTTGGTGCCAAACACGAGGCGCTCCTCCCGGCCCGACGGGGCCCGGAAGTGTCGGGTCGTGTCCGAGCCGGTCGCGAACTGGGTCGCCGGGGAGGTCATGCCTCGGAACGGGGTGAGGAAAGCGGGACCGGGGAACCCTCAGCCGGGTCGAGGGATGGGTCGGGCCCCGGAGGGACAGGTTTGCCGAGGCGGAAGGGTTTCACCCCGGGAGGGGCAATTCCTGCAGCCCACATGGAGAGTCCCCGCCGGGGAGGCCGGGTCCGAAAGAGCGCAGAATGGACCTCCGACGATGGGCCGCTGGTCTGGTGCCAGTTCATGGCGGAATGAGGATCATAAGTCGTGCCAGCCCCGACACCCTTCCCCGCCCCCCCC
>DMJJ01000181.1:0-524 GCA_003452185.1 Verrucomicrobiales bacterium
GGTGGGGGGGTGTCGGCTCAGGAACTGGTCACATTCGCCATCGTCGGAGTGACGGCAGCGCTGTTTGTGCGCGGCTGGTTGCGCCGGCGTCGACGCCTCCCCTGGCAGCAGCACGACGGCTCCGGGTGCGGGTGCCCGGGTGCGGGAGGGGGCTCGGACCGGGTCCCGGGGCCCTCGATCGTGCTTCGCGGCCGGAAGGGGGAACGTCCCGAGGTCATTGTCCGCCCGCCCCCCGAATCCGGAACCGGCCGGCATGGGTGAAACATCCCGCGCCCCAGCCGGTTCGCAGCCGAGGCTTGCACGAACGATTTCCATGGGGTAGCTTGGGCCTGCAGTTTACCCCGCACACAACAGCTGGTGAACGCCTCTCGTCATTTGATTAAGAAAACTTTTGTGGTTGGCCGCGACGCTCCCTCCGGGTCGCATTGGGAACCCAACACTGATGTTTACACGGCGGACACCCGTCTGGTGATCAACGTGGAACTGGCGGGCATGAGGCGCGAGGACCTGGAGCTTTGCATCGA
>DMJJ01000181.1:809-5385 GCA_003452185.1 Verrucomicrobiales bacterium
GGCAACCGCCTGGTGATCTCCGGACAGCGCCCCGACTGCGGACGTCCCGCCGGGTGCAGCTTCATGGTGATGGAGATCAATTACGGTCCCTTCAGCTGCGAGTTTCAGCTCCCGGAGGGCTACGACCTTGGCGAGGCCCTCGCCGTCTATCAGAACGGCTTTCTTAAGATCGAGATCCCCCAGTCGGTGCGCCCCTCCGGCCGGCAGCAGATGATCCCGATCACCGAGGCGAAATAGCCAGGCCGTAGGCCCCGTCCCCCCCTGGTCCCCCTTGGTTGCCCGGGCGCCCCGGCATGCGTTGCCGGTCCTGGGATGGAGGGATCCCCCCCCAAAAAAACACCCCGGTCCGGCTCTCCCGTCGGGGACTCGTCAGGGTGTGGATGAGGCGAGGGGTGGGAATTGGGAAACGATTTTACTTCAGTCCTTTGTGGCGACACCGATCCATGGGTCGCAGCGTTTGTTCCCTCCTGTCGTCCCCCGCCGGAGCTTCCGGACCCCGGGGGTGGGGGTTTGTGCCCCGAGCCGTCCCGGTCTTTCGTTCCGCCGCCGTGGAACTGCTGGCTTGGCATCGGGCTTGGGCTGTGATGTGTTCGGTGGGGTGCCTGGCGGCAGCCCTTCCCATGTCGCGGCATGGCGTTGAAAGTGAATCCGAGCAGTTGCAGCCGCGGGCTGCCCGACGGGAACAACACAGGCGACAACGATGACGAGCCCTGACACAGAATTCATCCGTATCCTTGGGGCAAGCGGCGGGGCCGCGGGCTCCCGCGCCACCACCAAGACCGTGCCCGACGTGCTCCCGGTGCTCGGGCTTTCCGACATCGTGATCTTCCCGGGGATGGTCGCCCCCCTGCTGGTGGAAACCGCCCAGAGCATCCGGCTGATCGACGACGTGGTCGAAGGGGACCGACTCCTGGCGGTTGTGCTCCAAAAGAACGCCGAGTCCCAGAATCCCATGCCCGAGGAGATGTGGGAGCATGGCTGCGCGGCCCGCGTCCTGAAGATGATGAAGTTCCCGGACAACACGGTCCGGATTCTCATCGAGGGGCTCTGGCGGATCCGGATCCGCGACTACGAGACGCTCTCCCCCTATCTGCGCGCCCGGGTCGAGGTGCTGAAGGATGTCGTCGACGCCTCGGTCGAGATGGTGGCCCTCTCCCGCAACGCCCACCAGCAGTTCCAGGAGGTGATCCGCCTCAGCCCCTCGATCTCCGAGCAGGTGAAGGTGGCGGCCCTCAACACCGACGCCCCGGGGTCGCTGAGCGACATCATCGCGACCAACCTGAACCTCAGCCTGGAGGAGCGGCAGCAGCTCATCCAGATGAGCGACGTCAAGCAGCGGCTCAACCTCCTCCGCCCGCTCCTCACCCGCGAGCTGGAGGTCCTCTCGATCGGTTCCAAGATCCAGAACGAGGTCAGCTCCTCGATGGCCAAGAGCCAGCGGGATTTCTTTCTCCGGGAGCAGATTCGCGCCATCCAGCGGGAGCTCGGGGAGGCCGACCCGGTCACGGCCGAGGTGACCACCCTTCGCGAACAGGCCTCGAAGATCGTGCTTCCGGAGGATGTCCGGAAAGTCGTGAACAAGGAGCTGGACCGGCTCCAGCAGCTTGCCCCCTCGGTGGCCGAGTACGCGATCACGCGCAACTACCTCGACTGGCTCCTGGAGCTTCCGTGGAACAAATCGACCACCGACAACCTGGAGCTCAAGGCCGCACGCCGCCTCCTCGACCAGCAGCACTACGGGCTCGAGAAGGTGAAGGAGCGGCTCCTCGAGTTCCTGGCGGTGATCCAGCTGAAGAAGAATCTCAAGGGGCCGATCCTCTGCCTGGTCGGCCCTCCCGGCGTCGGCAAAACCTCCCTCGGCAAGAGCGTTGCCGATGCCCTGGGGCGGAAGTTTGCCCGGATCGCCCTCGGGGGAATGCGCGATGAGGCCGAGATCCGCGGGCACCGGCGGACGTACGTGGGCGCCATGCCGGGCCGCATCCTGCAGAGCATCCGCCGCGTGGAGAGCCGTAACCCGGTGATCCTGTTTGACGAGCTCGACAAGGTGGGGGCCGACTACCGTGGCGATCCCGCGGCCGCGCTGCTCGAGGTCCTCGACCCCCAGCAGAACAAGACCTTCTCGGACCATTACCTGGATGTGCCGTTCGACCTGTCGCAGGTCCTTTTCATCACCACGGCCAACTGGCTTGACCCGGTGCACCCGGCGCTGGTTGACCGGCTGGAGGTGATCCAGCTCCCGAGCTACACGGCCACGGAGAAGCGCTTCATCGCCCGGCGCCACCTGGTGCCGCGCCAGCTGGAGGAGCACGGTCTCGACAAGGGGAAGGTGAAGATCCCCGACACCACGATCCGCCACCTGATCGGGGATTACACCCGGGAGGCCGGGGTCCGGCAGCTCGAGCGGGAGATCGGCTCCCTCTCCCGCAAGGTGGCCCGGAGGTGGATCGAGCAGTCATCCCACAAGAAGCCGATCACCGTCACGCCCGACCAGCTCAAGGACCTGCTGGGCCCCCCGCGGTTCATCGAGGAGACGGTGCAGCGGATCACCGAGCCGGGCATCGCCACGGGGCTCGCCTGGACCCCGGTGGGGGGTGAGATCCTGTTCATTGAGGCAACGTGGATGCCGGGCGTCGGCCGCCTTCTGCTCACCGGGTCGCTTGGGGAGGTGATGAAGGAGAGTGCCCAGACCGCCCTTAGCTACCTGCGCAGCCAGGCCCGCCAGCTGAATCTCGACATGCGGGACTTTGAGAAGTTTGACATCCATGTCCATGTCCCGGCCGGCGCCACCCCCAAGGATGGGCCGAGCGCCGGGGTGACCATCGCCTGCGCCCTGGCATCGCTCTTCTCCCAGCGCCGGGTGAAGTCGCACGTCGCCATGACGGGGGAGATCAGCCTCCGGGGCCAGGTGCTCCGCGTCGGCGGCATCAAGGAGAAGGTGATGGCCGCCGCCCGGTCCGGGATCCGTGAGATGATCCTCCCCGACCAGAATCGCAACGACTGGCTTGAGGTGCCGGACGAGATTCGCAAGAAGATGAAGATCCATTTTGTGAAACAGATCTGCGACCTGCTCCCGAAGGCCCTCGTCGCCCCATGAACAGAGCCTCATCCCAGGCCCCCATCCCTCCCTCCCCCGGGCTCGCCCCGCGGGCGGGGATCCTGTTTTCGCTCCTCCTGGTGCTGGCGGGGCTGGGCCGTGGGCCCGCGGCGCGGGCGGCCGAGCTCCCGCTCGAGGAGCAGCTGCGGGAGGGAGGGAGGATCGCGGCCGAGCTTCGCTCCAGCCCCCCGGGCGAGGAGATCAATTTCAAGGGGCGCCTCAGCATCCGGGAAGGAGTGAACAAGATCCGCGAGGTGCCATTCCACTTCCGCGGCCTGGTCACGCCGACCAACTGGCTCACCATCTACCGGGCCGAGCCGGCGCCCAGCTCCACGAACGCCCCCTCGCTCCTCGCCGTGATGCACCAGAAGGACTCGGCCAACTCCTATTGGTCCGCCCCCCTCTCGGATCCCTCGGCCTGGGAGCCGCTCCCCCCGCCTGCCGCAGCCCAGCCGTTCGCGGCCTCGGACTTCACCCTTCAGGATCTTGGTCTCGAGTTTCTCCATTGGCCCCAGCAGCGGGCCTTGAAAATCGAGATGCGCAAGGGGCGTCCCTGCCATGTCCTCGAAAGCTCCCCGGGGACTCCCGCGAGCCTCACCCCCTACCGGCGGGTGGTTTCCTGGATCGATACCGAGTCGGGTGGCCTCCTGCTGGCGGAGGCCTACGATGTCTCGAACAAGCTGCTCAAAGAATTCAGCATCAACAGCATGAAGAAGGTTCAGGGTCGTTGGCAGGTGCAGCAGATGGAGATTCGCAACGTGCAGACCCGTTCGCGGACCCGGCTCGACTTCGATCTCCAGTGATCGGGCCCCGATTTGGGGCCCGGAGGTCGTAACGAACCCGCCCCGCGCCTGTCTAAAGTCTCGTGGAAGCCCAACTCAGAATGTCTCACCCAGGAACGACGCCTCAGCCCCCCCCTTCCACGGGCCATCCGCCGGAGGACTTCGCCCGCGTGTACGAGGAGCATGGCCGGCATGTTTACTACGTCGCCCTCCGGATGCTGGGAGACCCGGCGCAGGCCGAGGACGCGACGCACGACGTCTTTGTGAAGGTGTTCCGCAACCTGGACCGGTTCCGGGGCGAGTCGTGCATGCGGACGTGGCTCTATCGGATCACGATGAACCACTGCCAGAACATGCTGAAGTCCTGGCAGCAGCGGAACATTTACTCGAACGTCGACGATGCCGTCTGGGACACCAGCGTGGGTCCTGAGGAATCCCCCCTTCAGGTTCTCGAGACGCAGGAGCTGGGGGGACGGATCCAGAAAACCCTCGATACCCTTCCCTGGGAGTATCGGCGGCTGCTGCTCCTGGTGGCGGACGAGGAGATGAGCTACGAGCAGATCGCCCAGGTCACCGAGCAGAGCGTCGACGCCGTGCGGGGGAAGCTCCACCGTGCCCGCAAGGCTTTTGCTCAAGAGTTTCGCAAGACATCCTGACCCCCCCTCTCTCTCCCTCCCATCCCCCATGAAACCCAACAACC
>DMJJ01000530.1 GCA_003452185.1 Verrucomicrobiales bacterium
CTGCCGGTTGGGCAACCGGCGATACGGCAGGCTGTGCAGCCTGCGCTACATTTCGCGGACCGACGCCCCTTCCAGCTTCGGCAACCGGCGCCGTCGTAGCGCAGACAGCCTTGTCTGCTGTATCGCCGACTGCCTAGTCGGCTGGGCGTCCCTTGCTTACCCAACGCCTGCTCGCGCACGGACGTCTGCCGGTTGGGCAACCGGCGATACGGCAGGCTGTGCAGCCTGCGCTACACTTCGCGGACCGACGCCCCTTCCAGCTTCGGCAACCGGCACGAAGGTGGCGCAGAGAGTCGGGGAGGATCTTCGGCATCCTCCTTTCGAGTCCTCCCATCCGCGAAAATCCGGGTCCCATCCGTGGTTAAACCCGCCTTCCCCGATCCGTGGTTCCCCCCCCGGTCACCGGGGCCGTGACTTCGCCGGCCGGAGGTGTCAGGATCCGCCCGCATGACAACCGCGCAGGCGATACAGCTTCTGGACCAGTTCCGCGACGGACGCGTCGACCGCGACGCGGTGTTGCGCGCGTTTCAGAACGCACCGCTCGCGGACCTCGGGTTCGCCCAGGTGGATGTCCACAGGGCGCTGCGAAAGAACTTTCCAGAGGTGATCTACGGGGCGGGCAAGACCCCGGCACAAGTGGTTGCCATCGCCGGGAGGATCCTGGCGGGGGACTCCCGCGTGCTCATCACCCGGATCGGGCCCGAGCATGTGAGGGCTCTCCGGCGGCGTTTCCGACAGGCAATCCACCACGAGGCGGCACGGTGTGTCACCCTCGAGCGAGGGGGGAGCCGCCCCCCTCGCCGTCCGGGGCGGATCGCGGTTCTGTGTGCCGGAACGAGCGACCTCCCGGTGGCGGAGGAGGCGGCCGTGACGGCCGAGTTCATGGGGAATCAGGTGGACCGCATCTACGACGTCGGGGTGGCCGGGCTCCACCGGCTGCTCCGGAGGCTGGAGGAGATCCAGTGCGCCCGGGTCGTGATCGCCGTCGCCGGGATGGAGGGAGCCCTCCCGAGCGTCGTCGCGGGTCTCGTCAGCGTGCCGGTCATCGCCGTGCCGACCGACATCGGATACGGAACAAGCTTCGGCGGCGTGACCGCCCTGCTCGCCATGCTCAATAGCTGCAGCAGCGGGCTGACCGTGGTGAACATTAACAACGGGTTCGGTGCCGCCTACGCCGCAAGCCAGATCAACGCCCTTGCGGCGGGCGAGCTGGGGGGGGCCGAGGACCCGGCCCGAGCCCCTGCCCGCCGCTCCAGAAGGAAACCATGAAAACCCTCTATCTCGACATCTTCAGCGGTCTTAGCGGCGACATGTTCCTCGGGGCGCTCATCGACTTGGGCGTCGACGCCGACGCCTTGCAGCGCGAGCTGCGGAAACTTCCCGTCGATGGGTACCATTTCCACATCGGCCGCCAGGAGCGGGGAAAAATCGCCGGAACCAAGGTCGATGTCCACCTCGAGAGGGAGACCCATCAGCACTCCCATGGGGAAACGCCGGCACACCACGACTGCCACCACCCTTCCCACGCGCACGACCACGACCACGCGCACGACCATGGCCACGACCATGGCCATGACCACGACCATGTGCATTCCCACTCCCATGACCACCCCCAGAGCCATTCGCACACGGCCGCGCCTGGGGAGAGCCACGAGCACGCCCACGAGCATGGGCATGAGCATGGGCATGACCACGAGCATGGGCGGAATTACGCCCAGATTCGGGCATTGATCCAGAAGAGCGGGCTCTCCTCCTGGGTGAAGGAGAAAGCCGTGGCGGTGTTCCATCGTGTGGCGGTGGCGGAGGGGCGCATTCATGGGAAGCCGCCGACGCAGGTTCATTTTCACGAGGTGGGGGCGGTCGATTCGATTGTGGACATCGTGGGCGCGTGCATCGGGCTTGAGCTCTTGGGACGGCCCCGTGTGTTGGCGGGTCCGGTGGTCGAGGGGGTTGGGTTTGTGAGGTGCGCGCATGGGCGGTTTCCCCTGCCGGCGCCCGCCACGCTCGAGATACTTAAAGGCCGCAGCGTTGTGATCCAACAGACGGATGAGCCGGCCGAGTTGCTCACCCCGACGGGGGCCGCGCTTCTGGCGGAGTTTGCCGAATCGTTCGGCCCGATGGGGGCGTTGAAGGTCGAGCGGATCGGGTATGGGCTTGGGAACCGGGAAAACCGGACGCGACCGAACGTCGTCCGGGCTGTTCTTGGCGAGGGGGTGGAGACATCGGCCCATGATTGGGAGCGGGACGAGGTGGCGGTGCTCGAGACCAACCTCGACGACGTCAGCCCGGAGATTCTTGGAGCTTTTCTCGAGAAGGCGATGGCTTCGGGGGCGCTGGATGTGTTTCACACCCCGGTCCAGATGAAGAAGAGCCGGCCCGGGGTCCTGCTGTCCGTGCTTTGCGGGGTGGGGGATGCCGACCGGTTCACGGAGTTGCTGCTTCGGGAGACCAGCGCCTTTGGGGTCCGGCGTTCGATTCAAGAGCGGCGCAAACTGCGTCGGGAGATCCGCGTTGCCAAGACCAGTCTCGGCGAGATTGAAGTGAAACTTGGGTGGCTGGATGGCCGGGTGGTGCAGGTGGCGCCCGAGTTTGAGTCGTGTCGTCGTGCCGCCGAGGCGCACGGCGTTCCGTTGTGGGAGGTTTACGAGAGTGCGAGACGACTCTTCATTTGACGGATTCAGGCTGGGAGGCTTGGGTGATTGGTCGCTGACCTAATCGCATGGCCTTTGACCCAGCTTCGCTCGACAGACTGAAGATCGACCGGAACTCCTCCCCCGGCGGTCGACCGGCGTTTCTGCGCGTCGCGGGGGCTTTGGCGTTCCTCCTCCTGCTTGCTGGGGTGGGATTCCTACTCCTGCGGGGGCAGGGTGGCCGTGGAGGCGGGGGGATTGAGGTTCGACTTGTCGAGGTGCGCGGGGTCGAGGGTGGCGGTGGGGGTGAGACC
>DMJJ01000139.1 GCA_003452185.1 Verrucomicrobiales bacterium
GCGTCACCGCGATTCCAAAGAGGAGAAGAGGGGTGTCGATAGGCCTACCCATGCCCCTTTCGGGTTCAGCCGGACGGAGCGTGGGTCCGGGTCCGGGGGGCTCGCTTTGATCGGGTCTAGCTTGAAGGGGTACCAGGTGCCTGTTCACGCACGTCCTCTGTTCGCTCTGGAATCGCGGTGACGCTGAGGCGCAGAGGCGGGGACTGAGAATGGGGTTTGTGACCGGAGCCCCCTCGCCCCGTTCTGATCACACTCCATCACCCGTAGATCCTGCGCAGGTCCGAGGGGGATCTTCCAAGCCGGTACAGCGTCGCCACGCGCCACATCCGGAGGTAGGTGGCCACGACCCCGTGCTCACGGAACCGCCGGGCGGAAGTGCTCACCGTGCTCTCCGCGAGGGCAAGCCGCCCCCGGGCCCGAAGCCGGCGTGAGAGCTCGAAGTCCTCCATCAGCTCCATCGAGGGCACCCCGCCGATCGCCACCAACTCCTCCCTCCGGACGAACATCGCCATGTCGCCGACGATCCGTCGCCCCACCAGGAGCCGGACCAGGCACTTGGGACGCGACCCCAGTAGCAGGAGCGGGGTCTGCCGAAATCGTTTCCAGAATCCCCCCGCCACGACCGTCGGGTCCTCCAGGCACCGGAGCACCGCCTTCCCGGCCCCCGGCTCAAGCCAGGTGTCGGCATGGAGGAACAGCACCACATCCCCCGTCGCCACGAGCCCCCCGGCCCGCATCTGGCCGCCGCGCCCCGCGGGGGACTCCAGCAGACGGGCCCCCAAGCGTCGTGCCCTCTCGCGGGTGGCGTCCCGGCTCCCGCCGTCGACCACGATCACCTCGCTCACCTCGGGGACCCGGAGGGCACGGCCCACAGTTTCCTCAAGCCCGTCCGCCTCGTTGAGCACCGGCATCACGACGCTGATGCGGGCGACGGACCCCCGATGGAGCCCCCTCCGGCGACGCTGTTCCGCGGCGAACATCCATCCCCCCGAGATGAGGCGCACGAGAGCGGCTCCCAGGATCGGCAGGCCGGCGGCGACGACCCGTCCCGCGGGAATCCCGGCGGAGCCCAGCACTCCGCACAGCAGGGCCTCCCTCACCCCCCATCCGCCGAAGATTGGCGCAGCGAGCCCCGCGACGCGGGCGACGAACACACACCCGCACGCGGCCGCTCCCGACCCCGGTGCCAGCCCCCCCGCCCATCCGCAGGCGGCCAGCACGATCCACTCCAGCCCCTCCGAGGCAATGATCCACGGGAGCGCGGGGGCGGAACCTCCCCACCCGCGCGGCGCCCCTGCAAGGGAAGCCTCAGGAGCGGCCGACACCAGGCACCGCAGTTCAACCCACGGCCTGGTCCAGGCCATCCGGAGCGACGCCCCCACATGCATCGCGGTGCCGCGGGCGCGGAGCCGGAAGTGAAACGCAAGGCTGGAGAGAAACCCCGCGCAGAGCGCCAGGGCCAGGGTCAGCGGAACGGTCGGGGCAAGCGAACGAACCGAGCCGGCCAGGTCCTCCCACCGCAACCCCATCGACGGCAGGAGGCAGAGGGCGGGGAGGAGAAGGCTCAGCTGCCAGGCCGCAGAGCAACCGTGGAGCCGACGGATGATTTCCCAGCGGGGCACCCGGGAATGTTGCGAGGGCCGGGCCCCGGGGGCAACCGCCAAGTAGGCGGGCCCAACCCGCAGGGGGAGGGAGGGGGCTGACACCGTTTCGTCTCACCCCCGGCCGGGCGACGAAGGTCTGGTCGGGTCAAGGCTGGCGCTCGTGGGGAGCCGGGGCGGCGGGACGCGTCGCCCGGGGCTCCGGACGACCTGCCTCGCCCGGGGCGGAATTCCCGTGCGGGACCTGCGAACCGGCGGGGGCACCCTGCTCCCCGACCATCTGAACGAGCTCCGACACAGCGGCGGTAAGGGCCTGGGCCTGCGACTTCAGCGAGGAGGCGGCGGCCGCGGTCTGCTCCGAGCTGGCGGCGTTCCCCTGGGTGATCCGATCCATGTGGGAGACCGCCGTGTTGATCTGGGCGATCCCCTGGCTTTGCTCGGTGGAGGCCGAGGTGATCTCGGCGACCAGCTCGTCGACCTTCCGGGCGTGGGCCGCAATTTCCGCAAGCCGCTCCGCGACCCGGTGGCTCACCTTCACCCCGCGCTCGCTGTTCTGCTGCGACTCCGCGATACGGTCGGCCGTCTCCCGCGCGGCCAGCGCGCTCCGCTGGGCAAGGTTGCGCACCTCGTCCGCCACGACTGCAAACCCAAGCCCGGCTTCACCGGCCCGCGCAGCCTCAACGGCCGCATTCAACGCCAGGATGTTTGTCTGGAAGGCGATTTCATCGATGGTCTTGAGGATCTTCGAAATGTTGTCCCCCGAGTCCTTGATCGCGTTGACGGCGGCCGCCATCTCCTTCATTTCCGCGAGCCCCGCATCGGCAGACTCCCGGGTCTGGCGCGCGATCTCCTTGGCGGAGGTCGCCCCCTCGGCATTCCGCTTGGTCATGCTGGAAAGCTCCTCCAGCGAGGCGCTCGTCTCCTCCAGGGAGGCCGCCTGCTGGCTGGCCCCTTCGGCAAGGGCCTGGCTCGCAGAGGCGATCTCAACCGAGGCGACGGACGTGTGCCGGGTCGACTCGTAGACACGGCCGATGGCGGCACCGAA
Organism: Verrucomicrobiales bacterium; assembly: GCA_003452185.1. Lineage (GTDB taxonomy): Bacteria > Verrucomicrobiota > Verrucomicrobiia > Limisphaerales > UBA11320 > UBA11320. The sequence goes on from DMJJ01000139.1 coordinate 2,647, forward strand.
GGGCCGGATCACCGTGCGGCGGGTGAGGGAATAGGCGGCCCCCACCAGCAGGAGGGTGATGGGAGCCATCCAGGCGAGGGTCTTCGCCATGGCCGTGCGCACCACGGAGTCAACCTGGTCCATCGAGGCCCGGAGCACGAATGCCCCGTGGACCTCCCCCGTCTTCCAGTCCTCCATCGGGTAACCGAGGTAGTCGTTTCCATCCTTCGTCGGGCTGGTCTTCGGATCCCCATGGCACTGGAGGCAGTCGGCGCTCAGCACGATCGGGCGGGCCAGGACGATCTGGTTCCGCTCCTTGTCGACCGCCAGGTACTCCGTGATCTCCTTTTTCTCGAGCTTCGCCAGGATCTGGGCCTCCTCGGGCGTGGGGGTGTTCTTGGGATTGCGCGCCTGGTTTTTCGGCACGCGAAACTCGTATCCCTCCTGCCGGGCAACCTCGCCAATCGCCTTCCAGGCGGCGACCACCGGGACGGTCTGGTACTGGAGCGAGTCACGGAGCGCCGTCCCTCCCTTGATCTGCTCGGCAAGCCGGTGGGCGTCGAATGCCTTGCCCTCATTCAACGCCGAAAAGGATTGCCGCACCGTCTCGGCCTCCAGGATGACGTTCCGCATCGACCCGGCGATCAGCTTGATCCCCTGGTCGCGGATGATGTGTCTCTGGACCAGGAGGCTGCAAACAAGGCTGACAACCACGGCCGCCACGACCCCCAGGACAATTCTCGCGCTCAGCTTCATAGAGTAAGTATGCGTTCCATGGGATGGCGGGAGGGAACTGTCGATTCCCCCCGGGCACCCCAGTAGCGGGATCGGCCTGAAACGGGATCCCTTAAACCCAAACCGACCAATGGGAAGGGAGGAGGAAGCCGCGGGCGGGAAGCCTCACGCCAGGAGGGTGCGGATGACCTCCCCCTGGACGTCGGTCAGGCGGCGGTTGGCACCGTTGTGGCGCAGGGTGAGCTTCTCGTGGTCGAGCCCCAGGAGGTGGAGCACGGTGGCGTGAAAATCATGGGCCGTGGTGACATCCCGGGCCCCCTTCCAGGCCCACTCGTCGCTCTCCCCATGGGAGGCGCCGCCACGCACCCCGGCGCCCGCCATCCAGGCGACGGAGGTGCCGCCGTTGTGATCGCGTCCATCGCTCCCCTGGCTGAAGGGCATGCGGCCAAACTCGGTGTTCCAGAGAACGAGGGTCTCGTCGAGCATCCCGCGCGACTTGAGGTCGTGCAGGAGGGCGGCGATCGGACGATCCGTGGCCGCGCACATCGGCGGCAGCTCCCGCACAATGCTGGCATGATTGTCCCAGTTGCCCGTTGGCCCGCCCGCCCCGCTCCAAAGCTGCACAAAACGGACTCCCCTCTCGATCATCCTCCGGGCCAGAAGGCAGCGGCGGCCGAATTCCCCGGTCACCTTGTCGTCCAGGCCGTACAGCCGCCGGGTGGCGTCGCTTTCCCCCGAGAGATCGAAGACCTCGGGGGCGCTGAGCTGCATGCGTGCGGCGAGCTCGTAGGCCTCGATCCGCGCCTCGAGCCGGGGGTCGGTGCCGGAGCGCTCCAGGTGGCGCCGGTTCATCCGCTGCACCAGAGCGAGCCCTTCCTCCGAGGCCTCGGGGGTGATGAACGAGGCCGAGGCGGGCGGGCGCAGGTGGGCGATGGGCTCCGGCAGCCCGGCCTGGATGACCGTCCCCTGGTGCTGCACGGGAAGAAACCCGCTGCTGAAGTTCCCCTTCTGGTTGTAGGGAAGCCCCCTCGAATCGGGCAGCACGACGAACGTGGGGAGGTCGTCCGACACGCGCCCAAGGGCATAGCTCACCCAGGATCCGAAGCAGGGAAACCCGGGCAGCAGGAACCCGGTGTTCATGAGGTAGCTTCCAGGGCCGTGGACGTTGGTCTTGGAGGACATCGCCATGAAGAAGGCGAGGTCGTCGACGCATCCGGCGAGATTCGGGAGGAGGCTGCTCACCCAGCGCCCCGAGGCCCCGTGCTGCCGGAACTCGAACGGCGGCTTCAGCACCTTCCCCGGCTCGCTGGTCGCGGCCTCCACCCGGATGCCGCTCCCGGGGTTGAACACCTCCCCGTGACGTCGGTAAAGCTCCGGCTTGTAATCGAAGAG
>DMJJ01000109.1 GCA_003452185.1 Verrucomicrobiales bacterium
AGGCTCCGTGCCGCGGGCCGCGAGCAGGGGCCGGATCAACTCCATGGAGGCCTTCATGGCACGGGCCGAGAGGAGAAGCTCCGGGACGAAGTACTCGCTCCGCTCAAAGCGCCGGCCCACTTCATCCATGGCGGGAATCATGAAGTCATTCACCAGGCGGAGCGGCTCCACCCCGCTCTCCAGCGCGTGAAGCGTCGTGGACCGCGAGGTCGTGGCATCTCCCCGAACCACAGAGTCATATAACGGCTGTAAATCGATCATGATGGGACTCTTCGGCAGGCGCGAGGGTCTGTCTGACAAACCTGCGACGGGGGATCGGAAACGGATAACCTTGGGTTGTTGTTTGATGACCGTTTTTTGCCTGTCATCCACCCCGGGTGGAGACCGTTCCATCCCTTGCGATCGCCCTTCCGGCCCGGGATTGACCGGGGTCAAGCCCTGGCGGGGGCAAAGGGTTAGATTCCATCGCGCCCACCCCGTGGAGGACCCCCCCCCGGCCGGGTTGTGTTTTGTATGGAACCATCTGAATCGAGACCCTTGGACTCAGGCTCGTCGCAACCTTCAAGGCCGCTGCATCCGCCTCGTCGCGGATGGGACTCCGGCCTGGCCCGGTTCAGCATGGTGGCGATCCTGTTCGAAACCGTCACCGGGCTTTGGGTCACCCTGTTTCCGTTCCATCCGGTGGTTCAGTGGAGTTTGCTGATCCACACGGTGGCGGGGGTGCTCACGCTTCTGCCGCTCGCGTGGTACTGCGGCGTCCATTGGCACGAGTACCGCCGGTACGCCCTGTCGAACATCGTGGTGCTGGGGTATGTCGCGCTGGTGGGGCTCGCGGTCTGCTCCCTCACGGGGGTGGGGCTGACGGTTCAGGGGGTGTTCGGGGTACGGACCTCGGCCCTTTGGCGGAAGGTGCATCTCGTGTCGACGGGGGTGATGGTGGCGGGGCTCCTGCCGCACATGGTCCTTGTGGCGATGAAGGCGTTCGCCACGGAGGCGGCCCCCGCGGCCCGGGCCTATGTCCTGCGGACGATCGGAGGGACGGGGGTTGCGATCGCCCTGGTGTGGGGGGTCCATGCGAGCCAGCCCGGGATGCCGTATCAGAACGAATTTCCGAAGGACTACAGTTACCTTTACGGGACAAACCGCCCCTTTGCGCCGAGCCTGGCGAAAACCGACACGGGGAGGGCGTTTGATGGACGGTCGCTCGCAGGATCGCACTCCTGCGGGACCGTTGGATGCCATGAGCAGATCCTGCAGGAATGGCAGCCGAGCGCCCACCGGTATGCGGCGATGGACACGGTGTTTCAGGGGATCCAGCAAGTGATGGCGAAGCAGAACGGGCCGGAGTCGACCCGCTATTGTGGCGGGTGCCATGACCCGATCTCCCTCTTCTCCGGGACGAAGAACATCTTCTCCACCAACCTGACGGCGCTCCAGGGATACCAGGAAGGGGTTTCGTGCCTCTCGTGCCACGCGATCCGCGAGACCGACATCCAGGGCAATGCGAACTACACGGTCACGCAGCCCCGCGAGTACCTCTGGCAATGGGAGACGAACGGTGTGGCCCGGCTCGCGCGCGATTTCCTGATCCGGAGCTACCCCTCGGAGCACGGGCGCCTGGCGAAACGGTCGTTCAAGAAGCCCGAGTACTGCGCCGCGTGCCACAAGCAGTTCATCGACGCCGAGGTGAACCGGGTGGGGTGGGTGCAGCTCCAGAACCAGTACGACAACTGGGCCGCGAGCCATTGGAATCACAAGGGGGATGCCAAGAAGACGGTGGAATGCCGGGAGTGCCACATGCCGCTGGTGGACTCACGCGACCCGGCCTCGGGCGATTCGCTCGACTACAACCGGACGTCCGGAGATCACAAGCATCGGAGTCACCGGTTCCTCGCCGCCAACACCGTGATGCCCGTTGCCCTCAAGGATCAGCTCCCCGGGTGGAAGGAGCAGTTCGACCTCACGGAGCAGTGGCTCCAGGGGCGGCTCCAGATCCCGGAGATCAGCGAGAAGTGGGCTGCCGGGCCGATCGTGAAAGTGGCCGTTGCCGCCCCCCCGAGCGTCGACCCCGGGGAGCCGATTCCGCTTCGGGTGATCATGGCCTCCAACAAGGTGGGGCATGATTTCCCGACCGGACCCCTGGACATCATCCAGAGCTGGATCGATATCACGGTGCGGGATGCGAAGGACCGGGTCGTGTGGACCTCGGGAAAGCGGGATGCGAAGAACTTCCTCCAGCAGGGGACGTTCCTGTTCAAGGCGGAGCCGGTGGATCAGAACGGGAACCTCATCGACCGGCACAACCTTTGGGAGATGGTGGGAGTGCGGTACCGCCGGGCGCTCTTCCCTGGGTACTCGGACACCGTGCAGTTCAGCGTCCCGTGTTCCGGAGCCCTCGGGACCAACAGTGCCCCCGGGGCGATGGCTCCGGGGGCGGGGGAGGCGTTGCGGATCGACCCGCCTCCGGCCATCGCCCCGTCGGAGCCCGGGGAGTATCGGATCGATGTGGCCTTGCAGTATCGCAAGATCGACCAGTTCCTCTTGAACTTCCTGTTCGGGGAGTCGACTTCGCTCACCTCCCCCGTGACGGAGATCGCGCGGGCCTCGACGGTGGTTAAGGTGAACGGGCCGAAGCCAAAGGCGGGCGTCTCGGGCACGGTCCCGCAACCCGGGCGGTCGTTGTGAACGGCTCACCACCTCCCGCCCCCCGGCTGAGCCCGCGTCGCCGCCGGCTTCGATGGACCGTGGGGCTGCTCCTGGGGGCCCTCCTGGCGGCGGGGCTGGCTGGGTGGTGGGGTTCGCGGCGGCCGGGCCCCGCGGCCTATCGTCCGGATGAAAGCTCCCGCGACATCACCAGCGGGCTCGCCATCGGGCTGCCGCCCGAGGCCCCCCGGCCCCGGTTCGAGGACGTGACCCGTGCGGCGGGGCTCGATCGGTTTCGCAACTTCACGGGCGACCGGACCTCGCAGATCCCCGAGGACATGGGGCCCGGGCTGGCCTGGGGGGATTTTGACAACGACGGCGACGACGACCTGTTCCTGGTCAGCGCCGGGGGCGCGTTGAACCTTCCCCCCGAGCAGCTCACGCCGTGCGCGCTGTATGAGAACCTGGGGAACGGGACGTTTCGTCGCGTGGAGGCCTTCCCCGACCTCCGGATCCACGGGATGTCGGCGGCCTGGGGGGATTACGACGGGGATGGGTGGATGGATCTCGTGGTGACGGGATACAACGTCCTGATCCTGCTTCACAACGAAAAGGGAACGGGGCGGTTTGTACGGGATGAGCGGTTTCCCTCGCCTCCGGGTTTCTGGGCCGGGGCCAGCTGGGGGGATTACGACAACGACCGGGCCCTGGATCTGTATGTCTGCGGATACATCCAGTATGCGGGAAACCTGGAGGATCGGGCGAAGGTCAGCGATCAGATCGGAACCGCGGTTCCCTTCACACTCAACCCTGCCTCCTATCTTCCCGGAACCAATCTGCTTTTCCACAATGCGGGGGACGGGACCTTCAGCGAGGTTGGAGCGGGCCTCAGGGTGCAGAATCCCGAAGGGCGGAGTCTCACCGCGCTCTGGCATGACTTTGACGAGGATGGGTGGCTCGACCTGTATGTCGCCAACGACATTTCGGACAACGTCCTGTACCGGAATACAGGGGGCGCCTTTGAGGATGTGAGCCATCCGGCCCTGGTGGCGGATTACCGGAGCGCGATGGGGCTTGCGGCCGGGGATTACAACAGGGATGGGGATGATGACCTGTTCATCACCCACTGGGTGGCGCAGGAGAATGCCCTGTACGACAACACCTGGGCTGACTTTAATCGCCGGACCAACGGTGTGTCGGGCGGGGGCGGCGGGAAGAGCTATCCGCTCCGCTTTCTCGACTCCGCCGACATGCTGGGACTGGGGCAGATCGCGCTTCCGTATGTGGGGTGGGGGACGGAGTTTGTCGACTTCGACGGGGATGGGTGGCTCGACCTGGTGGTGGCGAATGGCAACACGCTGGAGGCCGAGGGGCCGGTGCCGCGCAGGCTCAAGCCGCAGGAGTTGTTTTTGTTCTGGAACCGGCGGGGGCAGTTCTTCCACAACCTGGCCCCGTTGAGCCGCGAGCTCTCCACCCCACACAACAACCGGGGGCTGGCATGCGCGGATTTCGACAACGACGGGGCGATGGACATCGCCGTGGCGCAGCTGGGGGAGGGGGTACAGTTGCTCCGCAACCGGATGCAGGCCGGGCACTGGCTGAAGCTCCGGTTGAAAAGCAAGACCCGGGCCGGCACGCCGACCGGGTTTGGCGACGGAGCCAAGGTCATTGCGAGGGTGGGCGGAGTCGACCTCCGGCGCACGGTGTCGAGCTCCTCCTACTGCTCCCAGAGCAGCCACACGCTCCACTTCGGGCTCGGGTCAACCTCCCGGGTGGAGCAGGTCGAGGTCCGATGGCTCGGGGGGAAGGTGGAACGTTTCGGACCCTTGGAGGGAGACCGCTTCTGGGAGCTCCGGGAGGGGGACCCGACGCCGCATCCCGTTCCCGTGGGCGGGGGCACTGCCGCGGGTTCAGCTCCCCCGACGCCCCCGGCGGCCGTGTCCGGGGGGGATGAGCGGGCCCGGCTCGTCGAGTTCTGGCGGCTTGAGCGGGGAGCGATGGAGGCGATGAAGCTCCGCCATGACGAGGCCGCGGCGATCGAAGGATTCCGGCAGGCACTTGCGATCAATCCCTCCCATGAGGATTCGCGTTACTACCTTGGGCTTTGCCTCGCGGGCCGGGGGGAGTTTGAGGCCGCGTTGCGGGAGTTCGAGGAGCTCAAGCGCACCAATCCCCAGAGCCACCGGGCCTGGCAGCAATCCGGGGTGGTGCGGGCGCTCTCGGCCCAGGGAGCGGCCGACCTGGCGGAGGCGGAGCGGTTCCTCCTGAAGGCCAATCAGCTCAATCCCGAGGAAACCGGGGCCCTCCTCGCCTTGGGGGAGGTGGCCCTGATGCGGGGAAACACCGGGGTGGCCGAGGAGCGACTGACCGCCGCGTGCCGCACCAACCCAAGGGCGGTGGGCGGGCTTTTCCTCCGCGGGTACGCCGCCTGGAAGCGCGGGGACACGACTGGGGCGCGCGACCTGTTGTCGCAGACGCGCGCCGCCCTCGGGCCCGACTGGCATCCTGCCGGAACGACGGCCGAGGGGGATGTCCGCCGCAAACAGCATGTCGACGCCAGCCCGCTCGCCCGGTTTTGGCAATCGTGGGGAGGTGAGACCAATCCCCCGGCCGCCTTTGGGACGATCGACCGGTTCCTCGCCCAGGGCGCGGCGGCGTCAGCGGCTCCGTGAGCCCCGGGCGGAGGGGTCGCCCGTCGTGGGAGAAGGGGAGATCCTGGACCAGGCGACGCGGGCTCCGAGGGTGAACAGGAGGAGACTTCCCGCGAGGGCGTTGAGCCCTGCGGGTCCATGGTCGAGGGCCCATCGCGTGGGGGGGGCCGCAAAGACTGCCAGCGCCGCGCACGGGATCAGGGGGAGCCAGGGTTCCGCGTGACCCCGTGCGGCGATCCACCAGGCAATGAACACCGCTGCGCCGATCGTGGAGACCAGCGCCCCGGTTTGCCAGGGAACTCCCGAGGTCCCCAGGGCAGCCTGCGCGGACCAGAGGAGCGCCGCTCCGGCGCGCAGCCTGGATGTGTCGGCGGGCTCCGGATGCCCGGACCAGCGGAGGCTGTGGATCAGGATCCAGCCGAGCGCGGCCTGGGGGCCAACGAGCCCGGGATGGGGGAGTGGGCCAAGTACAGTGAGGCCGATCAGGACCACGATGGCACCGGCGAGGGCGGCGCCGGGCAGGGGGATCCTCCAGAAAGTCTGAAGCAGGAAGCCGCTGGCAACGCCGCCCACCCAGGCAGCCCGGTCGAGCCCGGGGGCCATCTGTCTCAGGAGGTCCGCAGGGAGTGCGGCGAGCAGAAGGGCGAGGCTTGCCATTGAAAGCTCCCGTGCCACTCGGGCGCAGTCCGGCCTTCCCCGTACCACCACCAGGGTGTAGCCGAGATGGTTCATCGCCAGGAGCGCCAGGAGGCGGGGGGAATCGTCCGCTGCCAGAAAGGGGAGCAGAAGCGGGAGCGGGAGCAGGCAGCGGCGCCAGAGACCGGCCGGCTCCGGAATACAGTCGGAGATCCGGTGGAACAGCATCCAGGCGGCTGCACAGAGGACCGGGGCCAGATCACCTGCATGAAAGGGCTGCTTGCAGACGTACGCGATGGCGGCAACGTGCACTCCGGTGCCTCCGACCCAGAGCGCATGAAGAAAGAGCGGAAGCCACTGCCGTTCCGGGTTCAGTCCGCCGTACCGAAGGGGCTTCGGGAGGACCAGGGCGCCGGCGACGAGGGCGGGGAGGCCGAGATTCCAGAGAAGGCGGTTCGGGCCCTCCCAGTCCTCCACGCTCCCGCGCGTCACGAGCTGTTTCACCACCAGGGGGGCGGCCATATTAGCAAGAAGGATCCCCAAGCCCAGGGCGAGCCCACGTCTCGCGAGGTTGAATCGGGGGTAACCACGACGGACAGCTGCGGCGCGAAGCACCGCCGCAGTCCCGGCCAGAATGACGAGTGCCGGGCCCAGGTGCGCGCCGAGGAAAGCGGCCTGGGTCACCAGGATGAAGGGGACCAGCACCAACCCATGGTCCAGGACCACCAGCAGGGCGGAGTCGTACCAGACTCGACGTCGGGCGAGGAGGAGCGCTGTGCCGAGAAGCAGGCCGCTGTAGACCTGGAGGGCGATGAAGTTGAAGAGCAGGTTCTCCGTCTCCCCGGCGAACAGGTTGGCGTCAGCCGAGATTCGGCCGACCCCGTAGAGGAGCAACGCTGCGCTCCCCAGGAAGAAGGGGTTGCAGACGAGCAGTCGCCGGATCCAGACCCCGGCGGCGGTCCGGTGGGGGGGCTGGGCTTCGGCGGTGGGTGGAGGGGTGGAGAGGGCAGGATCAGGCGTGGGATCGACGGGGCTCATGGCATGGTCTCCGGTGGAGGTTCTCCGTCCTTGCAGGGGGCTGCCGGGTGGCAGCCTCACCTGATTGGACAAGGCTGGCCGCGTTGTCGCACGACCCCCTCCCATGCTCCCGCGTCCCGCGACCTGCCGTGGCGCGTCAGCCCTTCAGGCGCTTGACGAAGTTCCCCATCCGCTCCAGGGCGATCTCGATCTGGGGGAGTGCCGTGGCGAAGCAGCAGCGGAGGTAGCCCTCGCCGCTGGCGCCGAAGGCGCTCCCAGGCACACAGGCCACCTTTTCCTGCTCAAGGAGGCGGATCGCGAATTCCTTCGAGGTGAGGCCGGTCGACCGGATGCAGGGAAAGGCGTAGAAGGAGCCCCGGGGGAGATGGCACGTGAGGCCGATGTCATTCAGGCCCTTCACGATCAGGTTCCGGCGCACGCGATACTGGTCGCGCATCGACGCGGTGTCGGCCTCGCCGTGCTCGATCGCCTCGATGGCCGCCTCCTGGCTGATGATGCTCGCGCAGAGCATGGAGTATTGGTGGATCCGCATCATTGCATCGATCAGCTCCGCGGGCCCGCAGGCGTAGCCGATCCGGAACCCCGTCATGGCGTAGGCCTTGCTGAAGCCGTGGAGGAAGATCGTCCTCTCGATCATCCCCGGGAGGGAGGCAATGCTGACATGTTCCCCCTCGAACGTGAGTTCCGAGTAGATCTCATCGGTCAGGACGATGAGGTTGTGGCGGCGAACCAGCGCTGCGATTTTTTCCAGCTCGCCCCGGGTCATGGTCCCGCCCGTGGGGTTGGTCGGAAAGTTCAGGATCAGCGCCTTGCTCCTGGGGGTGATGGCCCGCTCGATCGCCTCGGCCGTCACGGCGAACCCGTCCTCGGCCCGGCACGGGATCGCGACCGGCGTCCCGTAAGCCAGGGAGATGCTTGGCGAGTAGCTCACGTAGCACGGCTCGTGGTAGAGGATCTCGTCCCCGGGGTTGGTGATGGCCCGGATGGCGATGTCCATCGCCTCGCTGACGCCGACCGCGATGATGATCTGGCTTTTTGGGTCGTAGGTGACCTTGAAGTGTTTCTGCAGGCTGCGGGAAATCGCCTCCCGGAGCTTGGGGAGCCCGAGGTTCGAGGTGTAGCTGGTCCGTCCCCGCTCAAGGGCGTAGATGGCGGCCTCGCGAATGTGCCATGGAGTCACGAAGTCCGGCTCGCCCACGCCGAGCGAGATGACGTCCTTCATTCCCTGAACAATGTCGAAGAAGTCCCGGATCCCGGAGCGCGGGATGGACTGGACATGCTTCGCGACAAACTGGCCCGACGGATTCGTAGTCACACTGCCTGAACGCTATTGAAAAGGGGTGGCTTCTGACAAGCCCGGAGGGGAGGCCTTCACGCCGCGGTGGAAATCGCCCCTTCCGGAAATGGCACTGCGGCGGGAACGCCCGCCGCAGTGCTGTGAATCGGGTGAGGGTCCGGCCCTCCGGGATCAGGCTGCCGCCTGGTCGTTCTTTCGGCGGATCGCCGCCTTGGCCTGG
>DMJJ01000118.1:0-2916 GCA_003452185.1 Verrucomicrobiales bacterium
GCCGCGGCGGCGGCTCCCGCGTCGCCGGGGCCGGCAACGCCGTCCGCCCCCGATTACCGGCAGTTTGCAATGGTGCACGAGGGGGATGCGGCCCACGGCAGGCAGCTGTTCGAGGATCCGCAGGGGGTGGCGTGCTCCAAATGCCACTCCATCGATGGGAAAGGGGCCAAGGCCGGGCCAGACCTCTTCGCTGCCGGCGACCGGTTGACCCGCCGGGAGCTCATCGAGTCGGTGATGGCCCCTTCCGCCAGGATTGCCGTCGGCTACGGGACCACCCTGGTCGAGACCCGCGACGGAGAGCAGCACCTGGGGATCCTCAAGCAATCGAGTGACGCCGGGGTGGAACTGGCGCTCGCCGACGGGGGGCGGATCCGGATCCGGTCGGCCGACATCCGGGAGCAGCGCGGGACCCCTCTCTCCCTCATGCCCGAGGGGTTGCAGGCGAGGCTCTCCCCGCAGGACTTCACGGACCTGATCGAGTATCTCGTCACTCTCAAGGAGCCGGAACGCTCCCTGACCCGACGGCACGGGATGCCCGAGCGACTGCTTCCCATCACCCCGGCGGCGGGGCTGCGTCCGTTCCTGGCCCGTGACCTTACGGTTGCCCCCCTGGGTTCCGCCGCCGGCACCCCGGTCCCGTCGGGGCTGGTCTGGTTTGCACAGGTTCCGGGGATTTCGAACAGGTTTGTTGCCCTTCATCAGACCGGGAAGATCTGGCTGGTTGAGAAGCGGCCGGAGGGGGATGAGACCTCAACTTTCCTCGACCTCACCCCGCAGACATTCAGCCTCCGGGGGCCCAACGGGCTCCTCGGAATGGCGTTCCACCCCGGGTTCCAACAGAACCGGAAGTATTATCTCAAGCACCAGGTGTTGGAGCAGGGGAGGATCACGACGCTGGTGGTCGAACGGGTGGCTTCGCCCGACGGCAGACGGGATTCCGGGGCGGCACCCCGTGTGCTCCTTCGGATCCCGAGTGTCGCGGAACACCACAACGGAGGGTGCCTGCAGTTCGGCCCCGACCGGCTGCTGTACATCGGCATGGGGGACTCGGCACCCAACTTCGATCCCCAAGGGCACGGGCAGGACCTTCATCGCCTGCTCGGCAAGATGCTGCGGATCGATGTCGATCACCCCGGGGAGGAGAGTCCCTATCGCATTCCTGCGGACAACCCGTTCCGCGGTCATCCCGGGGCCGCGCCGGAAATCTGGGCCTGGGGATTCCGGGAGCCGTGGCGCTTCAGTTTTGATCCTCTGACCGGCGAACTCTGGGTCGCGGATCTGGGGCAGGAACGGGGGGATGAGATCGAGGTGGTCCGACGGGGGCAGAATTATGGTTGGAACGTGTACGAGGGGTTTGAGCTCTTCTCCACCGAACACCGGCGGGAGAAGGTGACCTATGTGCCGCCCCTCTTCTCGACCCGGCGGCGGGATGGGTCGTGCCTGATTGGAGGCGCCGTCTATAGGGGGGACCGGAAGTCTTCCTTCTACGGGGTCTATATCTTTGGGGATCACGTGTCGAAGCGGATCTGGGGATTGACACGTCGCGCCGGCCGGCTTGAGACGGTCCGGGAGTTGGCTGTCGCCCCGCAGGCGATCACGGCCATCGTGCCCGATGAGGCCGGAACGCTCTACGTGGTGGGATATGGGGGGATGGTGTATCAACTCGATCTCTCCGGCACCCGGTTTGACCGGCGGCCTGTGGCGTCGGCGCGAACTCCGTGACGCTCTGGGTTGGGTTCCGGTGCTGAGGACGACGACGCAGCTGGAGACTTTTCTTCGCGGAGGCACCTTTCTCTTGAATTGCCCCAGGAGTGGGTAAGTCGGTATAAGACGTTCATGCCTGCCGTGATGCCTTCATGTTCGATCCGCCCCGTTCCGACGGGGGGCGGGCACGACGTCGGCATCCAGCCTCGGGGGCGTTCTTCGAGGGCCTCCACCCTGGCGCTGGTTCTCGCCTGGATCCTCCCTCTCGGATGGATCTCCGCGGAAGACTCACCTCCCCCCCGCAAGGAGTTCGCGATCACGGAGAAGGATCGTGCCCATTGGGCTTTCCAGCCGGTGCGGGCAGAGGCTCCCCCGCGCGGGCCTGCCCACCCGGTCGACGCGTTCATCGAGGCCGAGCTCCAACGGCATGGGCTTCGCCCTGCTTCACGGGCCTCGAGGCGATCCCTGATTCGGCGCGCCTGCTATGACCTGACCGGCCTTCCCCCTTCGCCCGAGGAGGTGGAGGCGTTTGACAAGGACTCGCGACCTGACGCCTGGGAGCGGCTGATCGAGCGGTTGCTCGCCTCCCCGCATTATGGGGAGAAATGGGGCCGCCACTGGCTCGACCTCGTTCGCTTTGCCGAGAGCAACAGTTATGAGCGGGATGGGACCAAGCCGAATGCCTGGCGATACCGCGACTACGTGATCCGGTCGCTCAACGCCGACCTGCCGTATGACCGCTTCATCCGCGAGCAGTTGGCTGGGGACGAGCTTCCGCGGCAGAATGACGACCCTCTCATCGCCACGGGGTTCTATCGGCTGGGGGTCTGGGATGACGAGCCGGTCGACCGCGAGGTTGCCCGTTACGACGCCCTGGATGACATTGTCACGACGACGGGCCAGGTGTTCCTCGGACTGACGGTCGATTGCGCCCGCTGCCACAATCACAAGATCGATCCCATCGGTCAACGCGACTATTACCGGCTCCTGAGCTTCTTCCACAACATCGCCCCGTACAAAAACGGGGGGCCGTCCGATGAAGCGGAGATTTTCGCGGGGATCGCTGACAAGCAGACCTATCAGGAGCGCGTGGCTGCCCTGGAGCGACAGCGGTCAGAGGCGGCCGGGCGTGTGAAGGAGTTCGAGTCGCGTATCGAGATGGAGTTGGCCCGGGAGGCGGCAAGCCGCGGTGGTGCGGCCAAGGCGGAGGCC
>DMJJ01000118.1:3295-4574 GCA_003452185.1 Verrucomicrobiales bacterium
GTGGAAAGGGCGTTGGTGGTCACGGAAGCCGAGGGAGGCCCGCCCGAGACGCATGTGCTCCTGCGGGGGAATCCGAACCTCAAGGGGGACCGGGTGGAGCCGGGGTTCATCGAGGTGCTCGGCTCGCCGGAGCCGTCGCTGCCGAAGGTGGAGTCGAAGTCCCCCACCTGTGGACGGCGGAGCGTTTTGGCGAACTGGATCGCGTCGCCCGGGAACCCGCTGACCGCGCGGGTGATGGTGAACCGGATCTGGCAACACCACTTCGGCCGGGGGATCGTCGGGTCGCCCAACAACTTCGGCCTAGGGGGGGAGAAACCGACCCATCCAGCCCTGTTGGACTGGCTCGCCTCGGAATTCATCCACAGGGGATGGAGCCTCAAGTCGATGCACCGGCTCCTGATGACTTCCGAGGCCTACCAGCGCTCCTCCCGCGGGGATCCGGAGCAGGCTCGGGTGGACCCTTCGGGCGGGCTCCTGGGGCGGTTCCCCATGCGACGCCTGACGGCCGAGGAAATCCGGGACACCCTCCTGGTGGTGACCGGGACCCTGAATCCAAAAATGTTCGGGCCGGGAGTCTACGTTGAGATCCCGCAGGAGGTCCTCGCCGGGCAGTCGATTCCGGGCAACGGCTGGGGCAATTCCCCACCCGAGGAGCAGGCGCGTCGGAGCCTCTACATCTTCTCGAAACGATCGTTGATTCCCCCGATTCTTGAGAACTTTGACGTCGCGGAGACCGATCGCTCCAGCCCGGCGCGTTTCACCACGGTGCAGCCGACCCAGGCCCTGGGGTTGTTGAACAGCGAGTTCCTGCAGCGGGAAGCCGGCCTTCTGGCAGAGCGGCTCCGCCGGGAATGCCCCAAGGGCACGGCTGACCTGCGTGTCGCGCGCGCCCTCTCCCTGGCCACGGCCCGCACCCCAAGCCGTCACGAGGTGGAGCGCGGGGTCGGACTGATGGCCTCGCTGCAATCGCGGGAGGGAGTCTCGGCCGATGAGGCTCTGCGCTATTTCTGTCTGGTGGTGTTGAACCTGAACGAGCTGATCTACGTCGACTGAGCCCTCGCCCCCTCCCATCCCCCATGAACACACCCCACCCCCCAGCCGATTCGGAAGCCGGAGGCGGATTCTGTCGCCGGACGCGTCGCGAGTTCCTGTGGGAGGCGGGAGCCGGGTTCACGGGCCTGGCGCTCGCCGGGCTTCTTGGAGTGGATGCCGCCCGTGCGGCAGGGGCGAACGCCGCCCGCAAGCCGGTGAACCCGCTTGCCCCCCGTCTGCCGCATCG
>DMJJ01000084.1 GCA_003452185.1 Verrucomicrobiales bacterium
GTCGAGATCCAGGTCGAGGCCACCTTCTCCGGCGGCTACTCGCGCTACGGCTCGGACGACGACGGGGTGGCGGACCCCCGGGGCCTGACCGTCGTGATCCACTACAGCCTGGCGAAGCTCCCCGACCCCGGCTACAAGCCGCGGTTCGCCGACTACCGGGTCGGCCATTTCCTCAACGCCAACCTCGACTTCGGCTCCGAGAACCCCGACAGCTCCCTCGAACGGATGATCAACCGCTGGCGGCTCGAGAAGTCCGATCCCAAGGCGAAGCTCTCCCCCCCCAGGAAGCAGATCGTCTGGTGGGTCGAGGACAACGTCCCGCAGGAGTACCGGCCGTTCGTGGAGGAGGGGATTCTCGAGTGGAACAAGGCGTTTGAGCGGATCGGATTCCGCAACGCCCTCTCCGTCCGCTGGCAGAACGAGCGGGATGAGTTCGATCCCGAGGACATCAACTACTGCACGTTCCGCTGGATCACCACCAGCTCCACCTTCGCCATGTCCGCCCTCCGGTCCAACCCCCTGACCGGGGAGATGATCGACGGCGATGTGATCTTCGACGCCAGCTGGATCCGGGCCTGGAAGTCGGAGTACGCCTTCCTCATGCACAACCCGGGCGCGGCCGCGGCCGGCGGGCGGGGTGAGGACTCCGATGCCCTCCTCACGCCGCTCGATGTCGGCGAGGTCATCAGCCCCATCCTGGCCGCCCGGGAAGGTTTCGGCCTTCCGTTCCCGCTTCCCTCGCGCGGAGGGCCGCTGGCCGGGGCCAGGGCCCCCGGGCAGCCTCCCCTGCCGGAGCTCGTCACCTCGGAGTGGTCCCCCCTCCAGCGGGCCCTCAGCCGCCGGATGGGCCCCTCCCGCTTCAACTCGTGCCAGTACATTTCGAGCAAGCACTTCGAGCTGAGCCTGGCCGCCATGGCCCTGGCCGGGGCCGCCGGCACCAACAGCGACATGAAGCTCCCCGAGGAGTTCCTCGGCCAGCTCATCAAGGAGGTGGTCATGCACGAGGTCGGCCATTCCCTCGGGCTTCGCCACAACTTCAAGGCCAGCACGATGCTCTCCCTCGACCAGGCCAACGACCCGGCGATCACCCGCGTCAAGGGAATGGTCGGCAGCGTCATGGACTACAGCCCGATCAACATCGCCCCCAAGGGGCAGAAGCAGGGGGACTACGCCACGACGACGATCGGGCCCTACGACTACTGGGCGATCGAGTACGCCTACAAGCAGATCGACGGGGATGAGACCGCCGAGCTCAAGAAGATCGCGGCCCGCTCCCCCGAGCCCGACCTGGTGTTCGGAACCGATGAGGACATGTACCTCAGCGATGATCCGAACATCAACGTCTACGACCTTGGCAACGACCCCCTCCTCTACGGACAGCGCCGGATCGCCCTGGCCCAGGAGCTCCTCAAGAACCTGGAGACCCGGGTGATTCGCGACGGGGAGTCGTGGGGCCGGCTGCGCCGGGCCTTCTCGGTCCTCCTTGCCCAGTACGGCAACGCGGCCTACCTGGCGGCCGATTACATCGGGGGCCAGCATGTCTCCCGGGATTTCAAGGGGGAGGGAACCCACGACCCCATCTCCCCGGTCAGCGGCGAGCGCCAGCGGGAGGCGTTGAAGTTCTGCGTCGAGCAGATCCTCTCCGACAAGCCGTTCCAGTTTTCGCCCGCGCTCCTGCGCCGGCTCACCACCGAGCCCTGGTCCCACTGGGGAAGCGACTCCTTCTCCTACTACGGGGGAATGGATTTCAAGGTGTATGACCGGGTCGGGTCGATCCAACGGATCGTGCTCAACCAGTGCCTGAATGCAGCGGTGCTCTCCCGGATTCAAAACCAGGAGCTCCAGTCGGATCCGGGTGCCAAGCCGCTGAAACTCGCCGAAGTCTTCACCTCCCTGAGCGACGGAATTTGGGGGGAGGCCACCGCCGGCGACGACTCCACAATCCGCCGCAACCTCCAGCGCGATTACCTCCGCCGCCTGATCGGCATCGTGCTCGGGGGGCGGCGCAATCCGTACGAGGATGCCTATGCGTACGTCTCGTTCTCCGGCAGCGGGACTCTGCCGGCCGACGCCAAGAGCCTGGCCCGGCTCCACCTCAACACCATCCTGACGCGGATCCGGAAGGTCCTGTCGGAGAAAGGAGCCTCCCTCGGCGACTCCACCCGGGCCCACCTCATGGATTGCAGCAACCGGGTGACCAAGGCCCTCGAGGCGAGCTACACCTCAGGGGATCTCTGATGGGAGTCATGGCGATCCCGACCGTCGCCCGCGTTGGGTTTGGGGCTTCCTATCGACGATGGGCGTGGGGTGCACGGGCCCCTTCGCCCGGCGCGACCGTGACGCGCCGGGGGAGTCCCGAGGCCCAGGGAGCGGCCTCGCGAAGAGCCGACTCTCGATCCCGCCCCGGCTGGTCGAGGCACTCCAGCAGGGCCGCCCCCCGCACCGCCGGGTTGGGGCTCTTGAGCAGGGCGATCTCCTCCTCGTGGCCCGGCTCCTTGACGTCGAGGTGGAATAGCATCGCCCGCTGACGGGCGAGATGGAGCAGGGCGGCCAGCGTCGGGGGACGGCTTCCGGCGAGCGATGTCCCTTGCACGCGCGAGGCGCGGAGCTGGAGGAGCTCAGCATAGGGGATCTCCTCCACCCGCCCAAACCCGTCGGTCAGGCGGTCGAGCATGTCGTCGTGGAACAACACCCAGACTCCGTCCCGCGTCCGGCGGGGATCCACCTCACACCCATCCGCGCCATAGTCCATCGCGGCGACGTAGGACTCGATCGTGTTCTCCGGGGCAAGCGTCGAGGCCCCCCGATGCGCGATGATCACGCTCCCCGCCCGACGCTCCGCAACCCATGCGTGCCGTGCGGCCCGGGCAGCGGGCGGCTCCTCCGGGAGATTCCGGATATACCCCTCGACTTCGTCCCCCCCCCCGGGCGGCGATGCCCGACAGGACCAGCAGGACGATCCACGCCGGAAGAAGGGGCAGGGGAGGGGATCGCATGGGGGAATTACAGTCCCTTCCGCCCCGGTGACAAGGCGGGAAACGCCTCGCAGCAGGGTTGTCTTGCCGGGGGCTCCCGGCCTACCGTGGAACCCATGCCGCCGCTTCCTCGATCGCTCCTGCTGGCTTGCCTGGCTCTGTTCCTTGGCTCCCCCCGGGCCCGCGGGCTGGAGGCCCTCCCCGACCGACTGGTGGTCCTGACCTTCGACGATTCGGTCTCCTCCCACTACACGGTGGTCCGGCCCACCCTCAAGCGCCTCGGCTTCAACGCCACGTTCTTCATCAGTGAGGGGTTCACGTTCCGGACCAACAAGCATGACTACATGACCTGGGAGCAGATCCGGGGGCTGCACGACGAGGGGTTCGAGATCGGCAACCACACTCGCGACCACATGGGGGTCTCCCGGGATTCCCTTGGGAGGCTCCGGGAGCAGGTCGAGGGGATCAATGCCCGCTGTCTCGAGCATGGCATCCCCCGTCCCACGAGCTTCGCCTATCCCGGAAACGCCATCACCCCGGAGGCGATTCCGATCCTGAGGGACCTCGGATTCCGGTTCGCCCGTCGCGGCGGGGCGCCGGAGCATCCCTACGACTGGGGCCGCGGGTTCGCCTACGAGCCCGGGATCGATCATCCGCTCCTGATCCCGAGCGCCGGGGATGCCCGACCCGACTGGACGCTGGAGGATTTCCAGCGGGCGGTCCGGCAGGCGCGGCAGGGGAGGATCGCGGTGCTCCAATTTCATGGAACCCCGGACAACGAACACCCTTGGGTCAACACCCGGCGCGAACGGTTTGAGGAGTTCATGGAGTATCTCCACACGAACCAGTTCACTGTGATCGCCCTGCGGGACCTGGCCCGCTATGTCGACCCGGGCCGTGAGCCGGCGGATCCCTTGAAGGTGGTCGAAGTGCGGCGCTCAACCCTGGCCGAGGTCATGGTGCGGGGGGAGGTCGTGGAGGCCGGAAGCGGCAAGGCCCTTCCCTCGCGCCTGTACATCGAGGGGCCCGGGGGAAGCTGGCATTTTCCCGTGTCCGCCTCGCCGGACGGGTCGGCCCTCCGGTACGAGCGCCGGAACGGCGCGAACACCAACTCGGTCGAGATGCACACGACCCTCTCCGCCCATCCGTTCCGGGTGGAACTCCCCCCGGGTCGCTACACCTTCACCGTGGAGCGGGGGAAGGAGTACTTCCCGCTTCGGCGTGAGGTCGTGGTGGCTTCCGGGTTGGGGCCGCTCCGGCTGGAACTGCGTCGCTGGGTCGACATGGCCGCCGAGGGATGGTTCTCGGGGGATGCCCACAACCATCGCGACCCTTCCGACCTTCCGAATGTCACTCTCGCGGAGGATGTGAACGTGGCCCTTCCCATGGTCGACTGGACCACGACATCGACCCTCCCGCCCTCGGAAAGCGGCCTTGGGTTCCGAGGCCGGTTTGATGCCGGGGTGGTGGCGGTTGACGCCACCCATGTCTGGGCCTCCAGAAACACCGAGTATGAGATTTTCCGCACCGGCGCCGCTGCCCACACCCTGGGGGCCCTTCTGGTG
>DMJJ01000588.1 GCA_003452185.1 Verrucomicrobiales bacterium
CAGCCTGCGCTACACTTCGCGGATCGACGCCCCTTCCCGCTTGGGCAACCGGCGAACTGGCACCCTGCGCCGCTTACGGGCTTGTGACCCGGTAGTATCGTGCCGACGGACCGGGTGTGGACTCCATGACACGCACCTCCCCACCCGATGCCGCAGGCCCAACCCGGCCGACCTCCTGCCATACGCCGTCTCCAAGCCGATCCCTCCCCCAAACGGAATAGCCTCGGTTCGGCACGCTTCGAAATACGATCTCCCTCCCCCCTGCCCCAGCAGGCCGCACCTCATCGATCCGAAGGACACTCTGCGGGTCGGTCGGATCGGTCCCCGCCAGATACTCCTGACGGTTCGTCGCCCCGTCGCCATCCTGATCCCCCGCACCGTCGGCCGGGTCCGCCGGATTCAACCCGTACTGCCGCTCCCAAGTGTCGGGCAACCGGTCCCCATCGGTGTCGGCCAGCAGCACGACCCCAATACCAGGCCCGATCGTCCTGAGGCCGGTGACATTCGTAATCACCACGGAATAGACCACGGCGTCGCTCGCCTGGAAGTTCGTCACAACCAGCAACCCGTTCGTCTGCGGCGCCAGAAGCCGGGATCCCGCCCTCCATCGGTACCCGAAGGGCGGGGTTCCGGAGGCGATGGCCTCAAGCCGAAGCTCATCCCCGGCCAATACCCCCGTCGACGGGGAAAGGTACGCCAACCCGGGCGGAAGCAACACCGTGAGGTGGGCGGGGCGACTGCTTGCAGACCCGAGGTCATCGGTCACCTCCACCGTGTAATCACCAGCAATGAGCGGTGAAACCTTGGCCAGAGTGAGGGAGGGAAGGTCCGGGGCGCCAGCGATGGGATTCCGATCCCGATACCACTGATAGTGCAGCGGGCCGGTACCGACGGCATACACGGTGAAGGTGGCGCTCCCCCCGTCGATCGCCACCTGGGGAAATGGGGAGGAGAGGATGAAAGGCCCGGGGGTGAGCCGATCGCCAGGAAAGAGCTGGGAGCTCGGAATCACCTCGGGGGGAAGCCCCGGGGCCGCCCATCGAAGCGAGGCGGTGCCCACCCCCACCTCGTCATAATACTCAAGCCGGAGGTCATACCTTCTTCCGGCCGCGAGCTCGATCGAACCGGCATCCACCGACTCCTCGTGCCGGGTCCAATGGTCGATGATCATCCGGCCATCCACCCAGAGCCTCACCCCCTCGTCCGAGAGGGTCTGGAAGGCGTGGGGCCCTGTCACGCGCGGAAGCACCTGGCCCGACCACCTCACGGAGAAGGAGTCCGCCCCAATCCCCGCGGCAGGACTCCCGGTGCCCCAGTGAAAATCGATCTGGGGATCGAGCCGCGCCAGCTTCAGGGAGGTAAGGTTTGAGTTGTCGAAATACTCCCCGGCCAACCCGATTCCATCCCCGGGAGCGGTGGCGGAGAGGCTCAGAAGGACCCCCTCGGATCGGCTCATCGCCCACCCGTCATCGGTGACAAGGACCGTCAGCAGGGAGTCGCCGCCGGTTGCATCCGCCCATAGCAGGCGGTGCGGAGGCGCAGTGGTTTCCCCCAGTTTCCGGCCATCGGCGAAGTATTCCACTCGGGTCACAACCCCGTCGACATCCGAAGCCTCGGCCTCGATCCAGACATCCGCGGGGCTTGTGAGCGTCGTGCCAGATGTCGGCGCGGTGATCCGTGCCACCGGAGGCAGGTTGAGATGGTTGGGGCTCCCGGGCGTCAACCCGGAGGCAAACCACCCCGAGGGCTCGCCTCCGTACGCGGGGGGATCCCGTCGCTGAAGCGACGGACCGGCCCCATCCGCTTCCGGTGGCCACGGGGCATGATCATCATAGCGGACCTCGTCCACGGTCCAGTAGACCTGCCCGGCGGGATCGGCAGGCCCCGGCCGCTGGAGTTCCAGGCGCTCTCCTCCATTCTGCAGGGTTCCCGTGAAGGGGCCAAAGACCGGCACTTCGGGCGGCACGCGATAACGGGTCCGGAACACCCCGGGGTCGATTCCCACCACCAGACCATAGCTCCCGGGTGAAAGCGCGGCGCCTGGCGGAAAATAGAACCCAAGTCCGGCAATCCTCCAGGGAATCCCGGGCGAGAGCGGATCATACAGCGGGACCCTCGACGTCGAAATGTTGTGAAGCTCGACATATTCGTCGTAACCCGTGGCGGGATGGTAATGGATTTCCCCGAGGACCACGGGCCCCAGGGCCGGCGGGGCATTGGGGGCGCCGAAGGTGGGGTACGCCAGCGCCGAAAACTCCTCCACTCCAGCCCCCGTCACATAACGACCCACCGAGGTCCCGGGAGGGGTGGCGCGATAGCTGAAACGATGGTCGTAGCCGGTCAGCTCGCCGGAGGGGTCGGCCGAAAACAGGAAGACCTCCTCACCCCGCGCACTGAGCCCGAAACTCGGGGGAATCCCGGGAGCAGGGTTGAACTCGGCCTCGCTGAAAAGGGCAAACCCTCCCGGGGAGACCTGCCCTGCCGGGCCGGAAATCCGAAACTTCCTGGGCACAGCCGGATCGTCGGTCAGAAACCACCCCGTAAGGTCCACCCCCGCCGGGGAGAGGTTGAGCAGCTCGATCGTATCGAGAAGCGGAGCCGGCGACGACGCCCGGAGCTCGTTGATCACGACTTGCGGCCGGGCATCGGGTGGATCCTCCGCTCCGGGCGATCCAAGCCGACGGGTGCTCGCCCGCCAGGCGGCACCTTCCGGCGAGTTGCCGTGCCGCTCTGCGTCACGGGGGACAAGGGAGAAACCGAGGCCGTCCGGAGTCCGGGGCCAGGTCCCGGAATCACCGTAGGCCACGGACCACACCGCCTGCCCCAGGGGATGGCTCAGGGTGAGGGTCTCCCCTCCATTGTCGAGTTTGCCAAGGTACGGGACGTCCACGGTCACCCCGGAATACCGTTCCCGGATCCGTGCGGGGTTGCGCGCCAGGAGGAGAAACCCTCCCGGTGGAATGGCCACACCGTTTGAGAACGTCGCCTGGATGCCGGCCGTGAAGGAATAGCCCCCCAGGTCCAGCGGCAGAGTGCCACGATTCTGGAGTTCCAGGAACTCGTACTCGTCGCCGGAGACATCCCCGTTGCCCGGCGGGTTGTACATGATCTCGGTGGCGATCAGGCGGGAAAAATCCTGGTCGGGGTAGAAGAGCGCCTCGGCCAAGGGGCCCCAGTCGATCCCACGGCGAATGCGTCCCTTGACGACGGTCTGGGCCGGTATCGCCACCGGCGTGTCATAGGCGAGGGCTCCCGGTGAGACAGCGCCGCCCGGCAGGCGGGGGTCGGACCCGTCGAGGGTGTAGAAGAGAGTGCCGTTCCCTGCCGGGTCGGAGAGCGTGAGGGCGAACCCGGATGGGATGCGGCCCCCGTTCTGGCTGAAGACGGGAGCCGGGATGTCGGGCCAGACCCCAAGCCCCCGGAGCTGGGTCAGCACCACGGCGGTGCGCTGCGGCAAGTAGCTGAAGAGAGTGGCTTGGACCGCCCCCTCCCAGTCGCGGTCCCGGGTGAAGGGGTGATCCCGGGAGGCCTGAAACGCCCCCCAACGGGCCGACTCGGCCACGACGGCGGAGCGAATCTCCGCCGCACGGGCTTGAAAGAGGGCCGAGGCACCTTGGGGGGACATCGGGCCGCCGTTAAAAAAGAAGCGCTGCACGCGGTCGGCCACCTGAAGACGAAACTCCGCGTTCGCGAGGCATTTCTGCCAGAGGCGGGCCGGGTTGCTTTGAACAAACACCGCCCCCGTGGTGACGGGCGACGTCAGGTCGTCGTGGAGATCGAGGAGCGTCTGTTCGGAATCATGAACCACGAACCGAAACCCAGCCGGCCCGTTGCGATCCCGGAGGCAGAAGAAATTGTTCGGCACGGCAGGCCCGTCCCGATTCCCGGCCCAGAGGTTGATGAGCATGTAGTCGATGAGGTTCTGGACTTCCAGCAGGTTGGGAAACGAAGGGTTGGGCGTCCCGTCGGGGTCTCTCCCCTGAATCCGCTGGAACGCGGCGTCGCTGGCAAGCCCGCCCTCCGCGCGTGCCCAAAGGTTGCTCCAGATGGCGAGTGTCCCATCGTTGGCGCTGATCGAGCCGGCTCCGGCCTCCATCTTGACCACGTCGTAGTCCCCGGCCC
>DMJJ01000316.1 GCA_003452185.1 Verrucomicrobiales bacterium
TCCAGGAAACCTTGAACGGGAAGGTGGGTGCGGTTCCCACCAGCAGGCCGTTCGCGAAGTAGTCGACCCGGATGGGGGGGGAGCCGGAGGTGACCTCGGCGCTGAGGGGAACCCCGGCCGGCATGTTGAAGCGGGCCCCATCGGCCGGCGTCGCCACGTAGACCTGCAGGCCGGGATCCGCAGCCGTGAGGGCGGTCAACTCGAGATCAAACCCTGCATCGGCGTCGGTTGGGGATTGCTGGTGAAGCTCCACCGCAATGACGTTCGTGCCCGGGCTCAGAAGCGCCGCCGGGAGCCGCGCGACGACGGGGGTCGATTCATCCAACCCCTCGATCTTTTGGAGGGCGAGCGTGTTGTAGCTGACCAGCCCGCCCGGGAGATTGCTTCGGAAGACCTCCTTGCCGTTCACGTAGACCACGGCGCCGTCGTCCCGGATCAGCCGGAGCTGGAGCCCTGTGAAGCTCGAAGGATCGTTGACCAGGATCGAGTGGCGGAAATAGGCGGTGATGTTGCGGTGGGTGCTGTTGGTGCCCTGACGGAGGGTGGTGACTTCCAGGTTGCCGCCGTAGCCAAGCGGGGCGGCGCCTGCGTCCCAACCCCGATCGTCGAAGGAGGCCCGCGTCCAGGCGGTCCCGGCATCCGATCCATCATCCAGGTACCGCCAGGTCTCGCCGAAACTGATGAGGGCCGACCGTCGGGGGACTCCGCCGACGGTGACTGAAACCGGGTCGGAGGCGATCGTCGCTCCGTCGGTGTCGGTGGCGATCACCACGATGGAGTGTAAGCCCGGGACCGGATCAGCCCAGAGGGCGGAGTAGGGGGGGGTGACATCCTCGGCCAGGGTCAGGCCGTCGATCTGGAAGGCGACGCTGGCAATGCCACCCACATCTCCTGCGACGGCTTCACCCGTCAGGGTCAGCGCGCCCGGCAGCGGAACGATGCTCCCGGGCCCCGGGGAGGTGACCCAGGCACCCCGTGGGCGCACGACCGGCGCCTGCGCCGAGAGGAGCAGCTCGAACTCAAGGTCGGAGCTGGTGGCTGAGGATTGATGGACCTCCGCGGCCAGGTAGTTCGTGCCCGGGGCGAGCAACGACCGGACGTCCGCGCCGAAGGGGAAGGTGTGGTACACCCCGCCGTTGTCGACGGCGTTGGTGGCGACGGTTGCGTAGAGCAGCGTCCCTTGAGGGAGGCCATCCCGAAGGATCTCGATCCCGTTCAGATACACGGCAACCCCGTCGTCGCGCTTCAGCCGCGCCACCAGGGTATCGATGGAGGCGGGGTCCTGCACCGTGAACGCGTGGCGGAAGTACAGGGTGTTGAACCGCGCCGTGGAAGGCCCCCCGTTGATGACCGTCGCCTCGTCCCCGTGACCAAACCCGAGCCGCTGCGGCCCCGAGGCCCAGGAGGTGTCATCGAAGCCGGGCTTGTTCCATCCGGTGGGCGCGGCGCTCGCTCGCGCGAGGTATCGCCATTCCGCGCCCGTCCCCACCAGGTCCAACGCAACCGGGGAGGGCCTGGGCGCATCGACCGTGACCCTGACCGGCGCCGACGTCACCTGCAGTCCCCCGATGCGCGCGATGCAGAAGAGGGTGTGATCCCCGGCCGTTGGGGAGGGCCAGGTCAACTCGTACGGCGGCGCGCTCAAGGAGCCGATGAGGGCGTCGTCCCCATAAAAAGCGACCTCGCTGAGGGCTCCCACCGTGTGGACGGTTGCGGCGACCGGGATTGAGGCCCCGGAGGCGAAGGACCCCCGGTCGGCCGGTTGGCTCAGAAAGGCGAGGTTCAAGCCGGAGACATTCGAGGAGTTCAACCCGCTGAACGCGAGGTCGAAGGTGAGATCCGAGCTGTTGAGGGTGGCCTGGTGGACCTCTGCCGTGATCCAGTTGGTGCCGGCCAGGAGGGCCGTGTTGGGAATCGAGGCGAGAAGGTAGGAATCCGGTTCCACGGTGTCGACGGCGAGGGTGGTGAAACCGACGGGACCGGTGGGAAGGTTGTTGCGGAAGATCTCCGACCCGTTGAGGTACACGATCACCCCGTCGTCCCGCAACACCTCCAGCGAGTAGCTCGCGTAGGCGAGAGGGTCCTTCACGACGAAGCTCTTCCGGAAGTAGGCCGTTGGGTACTTGTTATTCGGGTCGCTTCCGTAGCTCAGGATCGTGCTCTCGCCCCCCTGCCCGTAGCCGAGGATGGCGGCTCCCGATTTCCAGGTGCGGTCGTCAAAGCTCCCCGCTGACCAGGTCGCCGGAGGGGCCACCGAGGAATCCCAGTATCGCCAGGCGGGGGCCTTGGAGGGGATCATCGGGGTCTTGACCACCAGGGGCCCCGGCACGCCGAGGAAGTCCGCATCGGCATCGGCGGGGCCAACGGTCACCGGGTTGGTGAAGTACGGGTGGGCGAAGGAGAGAGTCCCGGCAAGCCCGTCGATGGCATCGGGGCTGTAGGTGCCGGGCGGGAGGTTGACGATGGAGTAGCTGCCGTCGGAGTCGGTGTAGGCGAAGTGGGTCGCGTCCGCGAAGACCCGCACCCCCTGGAGCGGGCGGTTGGCGGCGTCGAGGACGTGACCGCGGATCCGGAAGGTGGTGGGGGTTCCTGAGCGGATCACCACGGTCCGGTGGGCCACGCCCCCCTTCATGTCGCTCACGGTGCACTGGACGAGGTATTCCCCGGCCACGGGGAAGGCGTGCGATGCCTGCGGGGCGTTGTCCGTGGAGTAGTCCCCGTCGCCGAAGGTCCAATAGTAGGCCAGCGGGTCCCCGTCCGCATCCGTCGCATCGGCCCGGAGCTGCACCAGGTCCCCCGGGGCAGGGTTCTCGGTGGAGGCGATGACCCGGGCATCGGGGGGGTGGTTGGAGGGAAAGCTGCCGACCTGGACCACCACGTCCATGGACTCGGGATACGTGTTCCCCTTCCCGACGGGGGTCATGTGAAACCCGACCGAGGGGTCGCTGAACGTCCTGCCGATGGCGATGGCGTTGTCGTCGGCGTTCCCCTTCAGCTGGACATCCAGGAGGTAGCTCCCCTCGTTTCCATTGCCGGTCCAGAGGAGCTGAACCCCGTTCATGAGCCCCTTCTTGTCGGTCTTCCGCTGGCGGAAGTTCACCCAGTAGTTCTGGGTCGTGTTGCGGCGGAATTTCAAACCCCGGAGTCCGCTCCCCTCATTCAGGTCAAAGCAGTAGAGCCGGTAGGTCCCGCTGCCGCGGGTGTTGAGATCGGCGATGTCGGCATCCTTGATCCAGCCGAGGTAGTTTTTGTACCGGCTGTTGTAGTGGTTCGGGGATCCGCCGCCCCCCATCGGATCGTTATTGTCGCCATACTCCATGTTCTGCCCGTCGCCGATGATGCTCCGGGCGGTGGTGTCCCAGAAGTGGGCGTGGTTGAGGCCGAGGTTGTGGCCAAACTCGTGCCCCGAAAACGGGGGGTCCCAGCAGCGGTTCGCGAGGTGAAAGCCCACCCCCCCGACGAATGCCAGCCCGCAGTAGGAGGCGGCCGGACGGCTTCCCGTGCAGACGTAGAGGAAGTCGTATTGGGTGAGGGTGTAACCGTAGGAGCCGGAGGCGGTCGACTTGCAGTTCTCGTAGAGGGCGCCGAGGCCGGTGTTGTCGTAGTCGGCCACGAGCCCTGGAAGGAGCATCGGGGGGGTGATGTCGGATCCCTTGCCCAGGGCCGCCAGAACCAGCTTCCCGTAGGACATCTCGAACATGTAGTTGCTGAAGGTCTGCCAGTGGGTGAGGGCCTCATTGGTCGTCATCACCGTGCTGTAGTCGGACCAGATCGGGCGCATGAGGAGCATTTTCTTGCGCCCCTCGGTGTAGCTGGAGGCGGCAACATTGGTGGAAAGCAGTCCGGAGGCCCCGGCCGGCTGTGTGAGCCCAAGTGCCGCGACGGTTGCCTTGAGCCACCGTTGCGCATCCTCGGTCCCGCAGAACTCGTGGATGTTTCCCCCCAGCTCGAAGCCTGTCTCGGTGCCATACGAGGTGATCGGCTTCCGGGAGACTCCACAGACCGGCTCCGGGGTCCCTGAGCCGTTGCGGGCCGCCTCCCGGGCGGCCTGCTCCGCCGGGTCGAGCCAGCGGGCGGGGGATTCGCTGAGCGCAAGCAGGTGGCTCGGCTTCCCGAGGGGGGTGGCGAACGGCACCGACGCGGCGTCGTTGGGAAGTGCCAGCCCGTAGAGGGGAACACCCTGGCGGGTCATGAACTGGTTGCCCTCCCCGTATGTGAACACCTGGTAGTCCTGATCCCCGATCCTCGCGGTCCGAAGCACCGGGGGAAGGGTCGCCGGCTCGCCCGCCTCATGCATCACGGCCAGCACGGCGAGGTCTCCCTTGGCATTGACGGGCTGCTCCATCAGACCCTGGATCGCGTCGGGCAGCCGGCTCCGGACGGCATATGGGAGCTGGTTGTCGAAGACCCGGGCCGGGTCCGTCTGAATCCAATCGGCCATGAGCCGTTGCCGGGCCCGGGCCAACTCCACCCCCCGGGCTTCCATCGAACCCCGAGCCTCGGGAGAGAGGGCCATCGAGTAGGCCTGGGCCCACCGGGTGAACTCCTCCAGCGCCGGGTCCCGCTGCGGGTGAGCTCCTCCGAGGGGCGTTCCCCGAGTGCCGGCGGGCAGCAGGGGGAGGCTCGACTCCGCCGCCGCCCTGGAGGGGGAGTTCGGGGCATGAGCCAGCTGGGGTGTTGTAAGCTTCTCCGACGCAGTGGGAATGGAACGGACGAGTGCGATGGCGGACAGCAGAACGACGAGGAGGGCAAGACGACGGTTCATGAACAGCGTGTAGGACAGATATCCCAGAAAGGGGGTCGATGCAAGCGGGTCGTTCAGAGGCAGCCTGTTGGGGCCAGTCAGGGGTTGCCTCGGTTGGATTCATTTGATTCACTTGCGCCGCTCATGCTGGTCCGTGTTGTTACGTTGTGCCGGCGTTTTTCCAGCATCCGGCTCTTCGCCTCGTTGGTTGTTGTCTTGATGTTCTGCGGAAGCGTTTCCGCAGGTCTGCCTCCAGTCCTCACGGGGTTCCAACCCCGTACAGGCCCCGCGGGAACCATCGTCACAATCAACGGGGAGGGCTTTGCCCAGACACGGGACAGGAATCGTGTCCGGATCGGGGGGCTACCGGCCACGGTTCAGGAAGCCAGCTCGACCGAGCTTCGGGTGATCGTCCCTGTGGGGGCGACCTTGGAGCCTCCTGTTGTGACGGTGGAGGGGTTGTCCGCGGTGGCCCGTGGTGGGTTCGGGGTTCTGAATCCCTCGAACCACGATCTGGATGGGGCGCTCTTCGGCGACGGGGTTCCACTCGAGCTCCCGGAGGGGGCGGGGCCCCAGGCGCTGGCGGCCCCCGACCTGGACAATGACGGTCGTGCCGATCTGGTTTGCGCGAACTTCTATCTTGGCACCCTCTCGATCTTCCCCAATGCAACGGCTTCCCCTGGCGCGAAGGGTCTGAGGTTCGGCGAGCGGATCGACCTTCCGGTCGGGGCCTATCCCACGGAGCTCGTATCGAGCGACCTGGATGGGGATGGGTTTCAGGACCTCGTGGTCCTCAACCGGGGAGATCACACCGTCGGCGTCGTGCGAAACGGCGGGGTGGCCGGAGCTGCCGGGGGGTTCATCCTCGGCGTTGTCACGAATCTTCCCACCGGCCAGGTGCCGCATTCGATCGCCGTTGCCGACTTGGACAGGGATGGGCGGCCGGACCTGGCCGTGGCGCTCCTGGGAAGGGTTCTCTTTTTTCGCAACACGGGATCGCCCGGCAACCTTTCATTCGAGGCCGCGGGCTCCGTCGAGGCACTGTTGGAGGAACCGGCCGTGGTCACCCTCCCGGACCTCGATGGCGACGGGCTTCCGGACGTGGTCGTGACCCGGTTTCTGCACGACCGGCTTGGTGTCTGGATCAACCAGAGCCTTCCCGGCGAGATCCGATTCGATCTCGTCGTCAACATCGACTACGGGGCCGCCTCGGATCTGAGCCCGGTGGATCTTAACGGAGACGGGGCGCCGGACCTTGCGTTTGCCCTCCCTGGTGAGGGTGGGGTGGCCACGGTGCGGAACTCAAGTTCCCCGGGGCACATCTCGGCTGGCACTCTCGACAACGACATCGTGACGGGGGTGCCGTCCGCCCAGTCGCCCCGGCTTCTCGCCGCCGAGGTCACCGGGGATGGCAGGCCCGACCTGCTTCTGGTCGATGAGGTCGGAGGGCGGATGCGGATCCTGGTCAACGGGCTCGATGCCGTGCGGTTTCAGGAGGGAATGTTCTCCCCCCAGCTCGAGCTGCGCATGGGGTTTGCCCCCACCCGTGCCTATGCCGCGGACTTCGACGGGGATGG
Source organism: Verrucomicrobiales bacterium (assembly GCA_003452185.1). GTDB lineage: Bacteria > Verrucomicrobiota > Verrucomicrobiia > Limisphaerales > UBA11320 > UBA11320. The sequence continues at coordinate 6,322 of DMJJ01000316.1, forward strand.
GCTTGCCGACCTGGCTCTTTGTGGAGGGCCGTCGGGGCGGCTGGAGCTCCGGCTTAACCAGCTTCGTAGGGACTACCTGGCACGCATGACGAGTCCCTCCGACGGGTTGAGCCTTCCGTGGGGGGAGACCATTCCGCTGCGGGCCGAGGTCTATTGGGGGGTGACCTCTGTCGACCATCTCGACTTCATGGATGGAGAGCTTTTGGTGGGGAGTGTGAGCCAGCCCCCCTACCAGCTGGCCTACCTGCCGCTGCGTCCGGGGGCTCATCGCATCCGGGCGGTGGCCCATGGGGTGGATGGATCTGCCATGGCGTCGGACGTGGTATCGGTTCAGGTCGCGCTCGCCAACGACTCCTTCGCGGGGGCTGCGCCCCTGGGGCCCGTTGTGGGGGGGGAGGTCTCGGGATCCAACTTTGAGGCGACCTCGGAGCCCGGGGAGCCGCAGCATGCCGGGAAGCCCGGAGGGCGCTCGGTCTGGTGGCGATGGGTCGCCCCCTCGAGCGGTCTTTTCACCCTCACCACCGACGGCAGTTCCTTCGACACCCTGCTGGCCGTCTACAAGGGGGAAACCCTGGAGGGGCTCGAGCCCGTGGCCGCGGGAGACGACCACGATGGCTTGCCGACGAGCCAGGCGGCCTTTGTTGCGGTCGGGGGGCAGGAGTATCGGGTCGCGGTCGATGGGTATGCCGGCGGTGTGGGAGCCATCCATCTGGCCTGGAGTTTCAAGCCCCTTCCCCCAGTCCCGGAGAACGACCGGTTCGATGCCCGGGGAATCCTTTCGGGAGGTTCCGTCACCGTGCAGAGCTCCAACTTTGGGGCCGGCTCCGAGCCGACCGACCCGGAGCTGATCCCATCCCAGAGCCGCCACACCCTCTGGTGGACGTGGCACGCCCCCGCCTCGGGGCATTTTGCGATCCAGATGACCGGGACGACGTTCGACCATCTGGTGGCGCTGTACCAGGGGGAGGTGGCCTCGGAGCTGCAGATCCTCGACTACGAAACTGGGTTTCTCTGCTGCGGCGCGGCCCGCTTGGTGTTTGAAGCAACGGAGGGGGAGGCCTACTCGATTGAGGTCGACGGCATCAACGGAGGCCAGGGGGATGTGCGGTTCCAGATTTTCCCGGTCGTGGTTCCCTCCAACGATGACTTTGCTTCCCGGACCCTGCTCTCCGGGCTGGTGGTCCAGGCCGCCGGCAGCAATGAAGATGCCTCCCGCGAGCCCCGGGAGGTTCATGTGGCGCGGGAGCAGGGGAACCACTCGATTTGGTGGGAGTGGACGGCACCGCTTGCCGGGACCTACGTCCTCTCCACCGAGGGAACCGACTTTCCCCACCTCATGGCGGTGCTGCAGGGGAGTGCCCTCACGAACCTGAGCCTCCTGGCCTCGAATGTGGGACCGGGTTGCTGCCTGCCGGGGCGGCTTCTCTTCGATGCCCGGAGCGGCGGCCGGTATGTGATTCTGATCGATGGCCTGGGGGCAGGGATGGGGCCGGTGCAATTCCAGCTCCATCCCGTGGAGCGACCGGTGAACGACCGTTTTGAGGATGCCGTGACCGTGAGCGGCGGGGACGTGGTGTTCGAGGGCTCGAACCTTGATGCGAGCGTGCAACCGCTGGAACCGGTGCATGGCCCCGGTGGGGGGGGGCACACCCTTTGGTGGACCTGGGTGGCGGAGGCGGACGGAACCGTGGCGATCACCACGGCGGGGAGCGCCATCCCGTGCGACGTGGCGGTGTATCGGGGAGACCGACTCGATGCGTTGTCCCGGGTCGGGCAGTTTCGGGACATCGACTCCCGACCGGCGACGGTGGATGTGGCGCAGGGAGTCACCTACCGGATCGCGGTCGATGGCGAGGGGTACGCGCAAGGGGGGGTGCGGGTCACCTGGAGCAGCGTGGCGAGGCCCGCGAATGATCTCTTCGCACGGCGGCGGGTGTTGTCCGTGGGGGAGGCCGACGACGTCGCGAACAACGCGTTCGCCTCGAAGGAGCCTGGGGAGCCGAACCATGCGGGGTTCGATGGGGGGCGGTCGCTTTGGTGGAGCTGGGAGGCGGGGGCAGGGGATGCCGTGGTGATCAGCACTGAAGGGACCGGGTTTGATCACACGCTTGCCGTGTACTCGGGGACGGCGCTGTCCAGCTTGGTGGAACTCGGGGATGCCATCGGGCTCGAGTGTTGCGGGGCGGCCCGTGTCGTCCTCGATAACAAGCCGGGCACGGTCTACCAGATCGCGGTCGACAGCCTGGGCGATTCTTCCGGCGAGATCCACCTTTCGGTCGAGTCGGTGAGCCGACCCGAGAACGACTCATTCATCGGCCGCCCCACGATCGGGGGGAGCACGGCCAGTTGGGTGGGGGACAATCTGAACGCAACGAAGCGGTTTGATGAGCCGGACCATGCCGGGAATCCGGGCGGAAAATCGATCTGGTGGCGATGGAAGGCTCCGGCTTCCGGACGACTCGACCTGGCCGTTACGGATGCCGACTTCCGGTCGCTCCTCGCGGTCTATCTGGGTGACAGCCTGGCCACGCTGATTCCCGTGGCCTCATCGGTGGCCGCGTACGGATCGCCGACCAACATTCTCTCGATGAACGTGGTTGCCGGAACGGAATACCAGCTGGTGGTCGATGGGTTTGGGGGGCAGGAGGGGCATCTCCGCCTCTCCCTGGCATTCGATCCTGACCAATTCCTGCTCGCGAGCCAGTTCCGGACCGGGGCGTGGGTGCCCGACGGCCCGGTGTATTCGATGGTCGAGCGGGAGGGTGTGCTGTACCTGGGAGGGCGATTCAACTTCATTCGCCCCAGCAGGGGTTCCGGAGTCGCCCTGGACGTCGACTATCAGGCACCCGAGGTGGGGTTCCCCGAGGTGGATGGGGAGGTCTTGGCCACCGTCTCCGACGGGAGTGGCGGATGGTACCTTGGGGGGCGGTTCCGGCGCGTTGGGGGGGAGCCGTGCGGCAACCTGGCGCACATTCTCCCGGACCATTCCGTTGATCCCTTGTGGGCCCCTCAGGCCGATGGGCCCGTGCGCGCCCTGGCCGTGAGTCAGGCAACCCTGTTCGTGGGGGGAGAGTTTCACTACCTCGACCGGCAGCATCATGAGCATCTCGCTGCGGTGGAGTTGGGTACCGGGCAGATCCTGGCCTGGGACGCCGGGGTCGATGGACCTGTGACCACCCTGCTCGCAAACGGAGGGGATGTGTACGTCGCCGGGGGCTTCACGCACCTCCTGGGCGGGGAGCGGAGCCGGTTGGCGGCGTTTCGCTGGGAGGGAAGCATGCTCTCGGCCTGGGCCCCCCAGCCGGATGGCGACGTGTACGCGATGGCGGTGACGTGTGACATGCTTTATGTCGGGGGGGCATTCACCCGCATGGCGGGAGGGGATCGGCAAGGGCTTGCCTCGTTCGCCCTCCTTGATTTGAAGCTGACGGGGTGGGACCCGTCGCCCGACTGCGCGGTCTACTCTCTCGCGCCGGCGCAGGATCGAATTTATGTCGGAGGGTGCTTTGAGCAGATCGACGCCGTGCCGCGGCGGCACATCGCCCGCCTCGACGCGATCACGGGTGCTGCCGACGACTGGGACCCGGACCCGGACCGCCCGGTGACGGCGGTGGCCGTTGGGGCGGGGCCTGTCTACATCGGAGGGGCCTTCAGCACGGTGGGAGGGGTCTTGACCGGCACGCTTGCCGTTGTCGACCCAGTGTCGGGAGCCTCCGTGGGGCAGCCGATCCAGGCCTCGGGGCTTGCGAACGCGATGGCCATCTCGGGCCGACACCTTTTTGTTGGAGGACCGACCCTCGGCCTCGGCGGGGTGCCGAGGAGAAACCTAGCCGCAATGGACCTGTCGACCGGGCGGCCGACGGACTGGAATCCGGGGACGGACGGGGAGGTGTTTCGGCTGCTCCTCCAGGATTCGATCCTGTACGTGGGTGGGGATTTCACCCAGGTGGCGGGGGAACCCCGCGCCTATCTGGCCGCGCTGGATCTCGCGTTCCAGGAGCTGACGCCTTGGGATCCGTCCCCAGACGGTGCGGTGTATGCCCTGGCTCAAGCCGGGCCCTGGGTGGTGGCAGGAGGGGATTTCCAGAACCTTCAGGGGGCTCCCCGCCCCTATCTCGCAGCTTGGAGCCTGGTGGATGGAACCCTCATACGCACGTGGGAGCCGACGCCGGACGGCGTGGTGCTCGATCTGGAGGCGACGGACGACACGGTGTTTGCCGCGGGGGAGTTTGGGACGATGTCGGGGGAGCCGCATCGGGGCATTGCGAAGATCGACCGGGTGGGGGGAAGGGCACTCCCGTGGGATCCCCATCTCGACGGGGACGTGCGGGACTGCCAGCTCGATGGGGGGACGGTTTGGGTGGCTGGGGGATTCACCCATGCGGGAGGGGACTCGCAGCGCTC
>DMJJ01000145.1:0-3135 GCA_003452185.1 Verrucomicrobiales bacterium
TGAGAAGCGTCGGGTCTCCCCCCGGGCCTGGGGAGAGGCCGGCGGCGGGGGGCCAGGGTGGGGTGGAGGGCGGCGTGTCGTCCAGCCGGTGGATGACCTCCTTGCAGGAGCCGGTGGCGACGACCTTCGGGCGGGCGTGGCGGAGCTCGAGGGCGGTGCTGAGGAGACGCATCGCCTCGCGGAGGCTTGTGGGCGGCTTGGCCTTCATGAGGGCGCCGAGCTCCGCGGCCACGGCATCGACCGACTCGGCCCCCATGCTGAGGGCCATGCGTCTCCAGGAGCCGAGGGTGTTGATGGCGATCGGGAAGGGGGAGGGGTGGCCGTTGACCGTGGGGTGCTCGATGAGGAGCGCCTTCCCACCGTCGGGCTTCTTCATCTCGCGGTCGGCGAGCTCGGTGATCTCAAGCTCGGTGGCGAGCGGGGTCTGGATCCGGACCAGCTCGCCTGAGCGGTCCAGCAGGTCGATGAATTCCCGGAAGGAGCCGAATGCCATATGCCCCGCCACCCTAGATTCCTTGTCCCAAGGAATCTAATGTTTTTAAGCCCGGCTTTTTGAGGCGAGCGGGGCTTCCGCATCGACGGTGCTGTGCGGGAACCGGGGGACAAAGCCGGGGTCCGGGCCCCATCTCCGCTCTTGTCACCGGGGGAGGGCGGCGGCTACGGTGTGCCCCTCGCAACCTATGAACAAAGCTATCCGCTTCAAACTGTTTCTCATGATGGTGCTGGAGTTTTTCATCTGGGGCGCCTGGCTCCCGCTGATCTTCGGCTACCTCCCGAGCCTCGGCTTTTCCCCTTCGGAGCAGTCGTGGATCCTGAACGCGTTTCCGCTCGCCGCGATCGTCGGGATGTTCTTCAGCAACCAGTTTGCGGACCGGAATTTTGCGGCGGAACGCTTCCTCAGCTTCAGTCACCTGGTGGGTGGCCTGGCGATCCTGGGACTCGCGTTCACACGGTCATTCTGGCCCTTCTTTTCGTTGATGCTGATCCACTGCCTCCTCTACGTCCCGACGATCTCGATCACCAACTCGATCGCGTTCGCCAATATGAAGGATGCCCAGAAGGAGTTCGGGCTGGTCCGCATGGGAGGGACGATCGGATGGATCCTGGCGGCGTGGCCCTTCACGTTCATCCTCGTCGATTGGGAGAAGGTCAAGGCGGCCAACCCCCAGGGGTTGGTGAACTGGCTCGGGACGGTGTTCGCGAACGGGCTCTCGGGCGAGGCGCTCCAGCACGGGACCACCTGGACCTACATCGTCTCCGGGGTCGCGTCGCTGGTGCTGGCCGGCTTCAGCCTGACCCTCCCGCACACCCCCCCGAAGCCCGCCGCCGCGGGGAGCGAAAGCCTTGCCTGGCTTGAGGCTGCGCGCCTGCTCAAGCACCCCTTTGTGCTGGTGCTCTGGGTGGTGACCTTCGTCGATGCCTTCGTTCACAACTGCTACTTCAACTGGACCGGGACGTTCCTCGGGAGCATCGGGATCCCGGGCAACTGGATCATGCCGGTGATGAGCATCGGGCAGATTGCGGAGATCCTCACAATGTTCATCCTGGGAGCGGCCCTGAAAACCCTCGGGTGGCGCGCCACCATGACGGTCGGGATCCTGGGCCACGCTGCCCGGTTTGCCGTGTTCGCGTTTCTTCCCGAGATGAAGGGGTTGATCATTGCGGTCAACATTCTCCACGGGATCTGTTACGCGTTCTTTTTCGCCACGGTGTACATCTTTGTGGATGAGTATTTCCCGAAGGATGTCCGTGCGAGCGCGCAGGGGCTTTTCAACGTGATGATCCTGGGGATCGGGGCGCTGGTTGCCAACTCTGTCTGCCCGACCCTGATCCAGAAGACCTTCACGGTCGACAAGGTGACGAACTTCAAGGGGCTGTTCCTGGTCCCGTGCGGAGCCTCGCTGCTGGCGGCCGTTGCGCTGGCGCTCTTCTTCCATCCCCCGCGCAAGACAGCCCCCGGGGTTTCGGGAACTCCCGCCACCGCCCACTAACCTGAACTGAGCAGGCGCCGGGGTGGCTTTCCCGCCCCCCCGGCGCCGGGAGATCCGCCGCGGTGAACCGTCGATCCTTCCTCCAACACTCGGCCCTGGCCGCGGGGGCCCTCGGACTGCTCCCGGTTGCCGGATGCAGGACCGCTCCCACCCCCATCGCCCCGGCCGGCTACCCCGGGGAGCGGGGGTTCAGGATCTCGCTCGCCGAGTGGTCGTTCCATCGCGCGATCTCCGAGGCGAGGACCATGACGAACCTCGATTTTCCGCTCGTCGCCCGGCGGGACTACGGCATCGATGTCGTGGAGTACGTGAACCAGTTCTTCAAGGACAAGGCGCGTGACTCGCGATACCTTCGCGAGCTTCTCTCCCGGTGCGACGGCGAGGGGGTCCGCAGCGGCCTGATCATGTGTGATGACGAGGGGGACCTGGGCGATCCCGACCCGGCCAGGCGCCGCCAGGCCGCGGCGAATCATCATCCCTGGGTGGATGCCGCGAAATACCTTGGCTGCCACTCGATCCGGGTGAACGCCGCGACCGGCGGTGTCGGCAGTTTCGAGGAGCAGCAGAAGCGGGTGGTCGACGGGCTTCGGCAGCTTTGCCTCTACGGTCTGCAGGTCGGGATGAACATCCTGGTGGAAAACCACGGCGAGCTCTCGAGCAACGGCAAGTGGCTCACCGGGGTGATGCATCAGGTCGGGCTTCCCAACTGCGGGACGCTCCCGGACTTTGGCAACTTCGAGGATTACGACCGGTACGAGGGGGTTCGCGAGATGATGCCGTTTGCGCGGGGGGTGAGCGCCAAATCGCATGACTTCGACTCCGAGGGAAACGAGACCCACACGGACTATCGGAAGATGCTCAAGATCGTCCTGAACGCCGGCTACCATGGCTACCTGGGGATCGAGTACGAGGGGCCCAGGACCAGCGAGCCGGAGGGGGTCCTCCGCACCAAGCACCTGCTGGAACGAATTCGTCTCGAGCTCGCGGGATGAGTCGGAGGCCCCTGGGCCGGAGTCCGGCGGATCGGATTTATTTATTTTCGAAATGGGGCTTGCCACTTCGGGGTGGGGCACATAGATTGCGCGCCGCTCGTTCGACCGGATCGCGGGGTGGAGCAGCCTGGTAGCTCGTCAGGCTCATAACC
>DMJJ01000145.1:3437-3706 GCA_003452185.1 Verrucomicrobiales bacterium
TTCAAATCCCAGCCCCGCAACCAATTCAAAGCGGCCAAAGGCCCCTGCTCCTGCAGGGGCCTTTGTGTTATCGCCTCAAACTCCGGCGTCGGCGCCGATCCCACCCAACCAACCCTCTCCTACGGAAGGATAAGCCTGTAGAACAGGGTGGTCGGCCCCGGGTTGACGTTGAGGTAGAGGGAGTCACCCGAGAGGAACGGGGTTCCTGTGACCGGGACCCAATTGGACCGCGGGGAATCCGGGGTCGAGGCCGAATGGAGGAGATATCC
>DMJJ01000029.1 GCA_003452185.1 Verrucomicrobiales bacterium
ACCACGCTGATCATCCCCCCAAGGCGGGTCAGGCTCCGGGGCGGGAGCTCCCGCACGGTGATCGAGTTGTGGAGGCAGTAGCGCTCGAGGAGGTCGGCGAACGGGGTCAGGGGATGGCCCGTGACGTAGAATCCGAGGAGCTCCTTCTCCGCGGCGAGGAGCTCGTGCTGCGGCCATTCGGGCAGGGTGGCGGCGGCATCCTGGGGCTGGGGCTTCTCAAGCTCCTCCAGCATCCCGAAGAGGGAGCTCTGCCCCCGGGCGCGGTCGGCCGCCAGGCTGGAGGCCCGGGCCATCGTCCGCTCAAGGCCTCCGAACATGGTCGCGCGCGTCTCGCCCAGGCTGTCGCAGGCGCCGCAGCGGATCAGGGCCTCCAGCACCCGCTTGTTCACGGTGCGGGTGTCGACCCGCTCACACAGGTCGGCAATCGACTTGAACCGCCCCCCGGCAACCCGGGCCTTGAGGATGCTTTCCACGGCGATCTCCCCCACCCCCTTGATGGCCGCCAGCCCGAACCGGATCGCCTGCCGCGGCGATCCATCCGGGGCCGCCGCCCCGGGGGCCGGGGCGAAGAACGCCTCCCCCTCGTTGACATCCGGCGGAAGCACCTCCACTCCCATCGAACGGGCCTCGCTCAACACGACCTCCAGCTTCTCCAGCGAGACCATTTCGTTGGTCATCATCGCGGAGAGAAACTCCACCGGGTAGTTGGCCTTCAGGTAGGCCGTCTGGTAGGAGACGATCGCGTAGGCGGCGGCGTGCGACTTGTTGAACCCGTAGCCGGCGAACTTCTCCAGGAGGTCGAACACCTGGTTCGCCTTCGACTCCGCAATCCCGTTGGTCTTGGCCGCCCCCTTCACAAAGGAGGCGCGCTGCTTCGCCATCTCCTCGAGCTTCTTCTTCCCCATCGCGCGGCGCAGCAGATCCGCACCCCCCAGGGTGTAGCCCGCCAGGAGCTGCGCCGCCTGCATCACCTGCTCCTGGTAGATCAGGACGCCGTAGGTCTCGCGGCTGATCGACTCCAGCAGCGGATGCTCGTACTCGATCTTCACCTCGCCATGCCGACGCTTGATGAAGTCGGGAATGAGGTCCATGGGGCCCGGGCGGTACAGGGCCACCAGCGCCGTGATGTGCTCCACGGAGCTGATCTGGAACTTGCGGCACAGATCCCGCATCCCTCCCGATTCCAGCTGGAACACCCCGACGGTGTTTCCCTTGTTCAGGAGGTCGTAGGTCTTCTGGTCCCCCAGGGGAAGGCGGTCGATCGGGATCTCCACCCCATGGAGCCGGTGCACCATCTCGCAGACGTTCCGGATCACGGTCAGGGTCTTCAACCCCAGGAAGTCCATCTTGAGGAGACCCAGCTCCCCGACCGGCCCCATCGCGTACTGGGTGACAATGGTCCCGTCCTCATCCTGCTTCAGGGGGAGGAGGTTCACGAGGGGCTCGGGCCCGATCACCACCCCGGCGGCGTGCACCGAGGCGTTGCGGACAATGTCCTCAAGGACAAACCCCGTCTCCACGAGCTCCCGGGTCATCTCCTCGGTGTCGTACGCGGCCTTGAAGTCGGGCGACACCTTGAGCGCCTTCCCCAGGTCCATCTTGAGCTCGTTGGGGATCATCTTCGCCAGGCGGTCCCCGTCGCTGAACCCCAGTCCGTTGACCCGCGCCAGGTCGCGAAGCACCGACTTCGCCCCCATCGTGCCGAAGGTGATGATCTGGGCGACGCAGTCCCGTCCGTACTTGTGCCGCACGTACTCGATGACGTCCGCCCGGCGGTCGTCCGCGAAATCGATGTCGATGTCGGGCGGGTTGACGCGCTCCGGGTTCAGGAACCGCTCGAACAGCAGCCCGTAGCGGATCGGGTCAACGTTCGAGATCTCGAGCAGGTACGTCACGAGCGACCCGGCCGCCGAGCCCCTCGCCACGCAGGAGATTCCCTGCTTGCGCCCCTCCTGCACGAAGTCGCCGACAATCAGGAAGTAGGAGATGAATCCCGTCTTCTCAATCACCTCGAGCTCCAGGCGGAGGCGGTCGAGCACCACTTTGACGGCCTCCGCGGCCCGCGGGGCCGTGAGGTCGCGCGGCGGGGTGGCATCCCCCCCGGGGGATGCCTCCTCGGGCGTGGCGACGTAGGTCGGAAGCCGCCGTGCGTCCTCGATCGACTCGACCTCGTATTCCTTGCCAACGGCCTTCGCCACCATCCCGTACCGCCGCCCGAGCCCCCCCGCCAGCAGGTGTCGCAGGTAGCCCTCCCGGCTGAAATGCTCCGGGGGTTCAAACACCGGATAGTGCAGCTCGCCGAACGTGAGCTCCACATTGCACTTCTCCGCCACCTCGAGCGTGTTCTGCACCGCCTCGGGAATCTCCGCGAAGAGGGCCTTCATCTCCTCGGCCGACCGCAGGAAGAACTGCTCCGGGACGTAGCGCATGCGCCTCTGGTCCTGGAGGGTGGTCTGGGTGCCGAGGCAGATCAGGCAGTCGTGGGCGTGCGAGTGACCCTTCTCGATGTAGTGGACATCGTTCGTGGCGACGAGTTTCAGCCCGAACTCCTTGGCCCACGGGATCAGATGCCGGTTGACCTTGGCCTGCTCCGCGATCCCGTGGTTCTGGAGCTCGAGGTAATAGTTCTCGGGCCCCATCACCTGCTTGAACCAGTCGATCGCCTCCCGGGCCTTCTGCACCTGGTCGGTGTGGATCATCTGGGGGACCTCGCTCGCCAGGCACCCCGAGAGCGCGATCAGCCCCTCGTGGTGCTGCGTCAGCAGCTCCTTGTCGATCCTCGGCTTGTAGTAGTAGCCCTCCAGGTGCGCCGCCGTCACCAGGCGGATCAGATTCTTGTACCCCTGCTCATCCTTGGCCAGCAGGACCAGGTGATGATAGGCGTCGCGTCCCCCGCTGGTGGTCTTTTTCTCAAGCCGGCTCCCCGGGGCCACGTAGACCTCGCACCCGAGGATCGGCTTGATCCCCTTGTTGCGCGCCGCCTGATAGAAGTCGACGGCCCCGTAGAGGACGCCATGGTCGGTGATCGGGAGGGCGGCGAACTTGAGTTCATGGGCGCGGTCCACCAGCTTGTCCAGCCGGCAGGCGCCGTCGAGCATCGAGTACTCGGTGTGCAGATGAAGGTGAACGAAGTCCGCGTGCGACATCAGACCGCGATCCTATAAGGGAGCCTTCCCGGGGGTAAAGGGAAACGGTTGCGAATCCCTGCGGATCGCCGCGGCGGGGGCTACCGCGGGCTCTCTTCAGCAGGCCGCGGATCCGGGGTCCAGAGGAGCCAGAGCGCCAGCATCGCCCCGACCGGAAGCCACCCCGCGATGGCGAACCCAAGGTCGAAGGAGCCTGTCCGGTCCACCAGAATCCCGAAGCCCCGTTGCAGCGGCGGCCCGAGCCCCCAGGCGGCCAGGCTCGCCACGCCGGTCACCTTCCCCTGATGACGGGGGCTGATCTCCTGGGTCAGGGCATGGTAAATCGGGAAAACGGCCAGGGCCCCCGCCCCCACCAGGAGCAGGGTGACCTCCAGGGCGAAGCCCTTCGGCAGGAACGGCACGGCGGTGCTCAAGGCCGTGAGCAGCGAACATCCCAGGAATACCCCGCTCCGGGAGGCGTGGACCGACCAACCGCGGCGACGCGCCAGCCAAACGGTCAGCGCCCCGGCCCCCAGGCAGCCGATGTCGGTCGCGACGTAAAACAGGGAGTTAAAGTTCAGCGCCGCCGACTCCGTATAGCCCCGTCCTTCCTGCAGGAACTTCGGCAGCCAGGCCCGCAGGATCTGCCACGCCGTGTTGATCAGGGCGATGATCACCAGCACGGCAGCCATCCTCCGGGTGAGCAACCCCCGGCAAAATGCCCCAAGGTCCCCCCCCTCGTCAGGGGCCCCCGTCCGGGGTGGCTCCGCCTCCAACTCGCCGGGCCGCACAACCCAGAACCATCCCACGATCCAGAGGAGACCCACCACCCCCACGGCCTGGAACGCGATGCGCCAGCTCCCCGGCTCGTCGGTCAGGAGGAGACGCATGAGCTGCGGGGTCAGGATCGCCCCGATCGATGTCCCGCTCTGCAGGACGCTGTTCCCCATCGAACGGTCGCGGGATGCCAGCAGGCGCTGCGTGGTCTTGATCGCGCACGGCCAGTGCCCCCCTTCAAACAGCCCGAGCGCGGTGCGGCAGAGCAGGAGTCCCCCGTACGACTCGACGAACCCGGTGGCAAAACCGACGGCCGACCAGAGGAGCAGGACGGCGGGATACACCCACCGGACCGACCATCGGTCGACAACAAATCCGAACGCCAGCGACCCGGCGGCGAAGGCCCATCCGAAGACCCACTCGAGGTTTCCGTACTGGGCCTGGGAGAGCTGAAACTCCCGCGTGATCCGGACCGCGGCGTTCGCCAGGGTCTGGCGGTCCATGTAGTTGATGGTCGAGGCGAGGAGCAGGAGCCCGCACACCCACCATTTCCAGGAGTCGGCACGGCGGCTTGGGGAGGCGTCGGTCATTGCGGGGCGGGTGGGGGCGTGGCTTGCAGCGGGCCGGGGGCCTGGAGATCACCCCTCCCAGGAGGATCCATCCCAGCGCACCACCCGCTCGAGCATCGCAACGGCATCCTGGGTGAAGCGTTGGAGGAGGGCCTCCCCCTTCTCCGCCGTCGCCAGGTGGGGGCTTCCGATATGCCCCGGCACGGTGCGTTCCCGGGTGATCCAGCCGCGTGTGGCGGGCTCGAACGCGTTGCCGAACGGCACCGGTCCTGCGGCGCCGTAATCCCCCACCAGATGCGGGTGGATGCGGAGCATCATTGAGGTCTCCCATTCGCACGCATGTCCCATC
>DMJJ01000486.1 GCA_003452185.1 Verrucomicrobiales bacterium
CTTCATCGGCACGACTGCCGGTTTCACCGTCGCCGGCGGATCCGGCGGGGCCAAAGGCACTCCTGGGGTGCCGCCGCAGCAAGGGGCGACAGGGGCCACCGGGATCGTGATGCGCTACAACGGAACGATCAAGGCATGGGAATAGCCGATTCCGAACGCCCCCCGGGGGGTGAATCGCACCAGCGTCCGACCGTTTGCCTGGTCATGATCGTTCGCAACGAGGCAGAGGTGATCTCCCGATGCCTGGACTCACTCGTGGATGTCATCGATTACTGGGTGATCTGCGACACAGGGTCGACCGACGGCACCCAGTCGATCATCCGCAACCGGCTTGCCGGAGTGCCCGGTGAACTGCATGAAGACACGTGGTGCGACTTTGGCCACAACCGCTCCTTGTCGTTGACGCGCGCCCGAGGGAAGGCTGAGTACCTGCTGATGATTAATGCAGATGAGACGTTGTCACTCCATCCGGCTTTGCCTCAGCGACTGACGGCGGATGCCTATCTCATCCGGTTCGAAGGACCAACCGACTATGCCCTTCCTCTGCTGATTCGTGGGGACATCGAGTGGTGCTTCAAGGGGGTGACTCACGAGTATTTGGATTCACCTCGCCCCGCGACTTACGCGCATCTTCCAAGCGCAAGGATCCGTCATCACTTCGACGGTGGGATGAGGTGGGCCAAGTACGATCGGGATATCCGGGCGCTCACCCAAGCGCTCGAGGAGGACCCTACGAACTCCCGGTACATGTTCTACCTGGCCCAGAGCTTCCGTGATGTCGGACTGGGCTACCAGGCGCTCGGCTGGTACCAGAAACGAGCGGCGGCGGGGGATGGAACCGAGGAGGCGTGGTATGCGGCGTACCAGGTCGCGAGGCTTGCCGAGGAGTCTGCCGCCCCGTGGGTCACGGTTCTCGAGGCGTACCTTCGGGCCTTTGCTCGACGCCCGTCGCGGCTCGAGCCGATCCTCCCGATCGTGCGCCACTACCGTCAATCCGGGCAGTACGATCTGGCCCTCTTCTTCGCCTCCTTCCATGAGAGGACCCCATACCCGGACGACATTCTCTTCATCGAGCGAAGCGTGTATACCTACGAAATGGCACTTGAGCAGGTGCTGTGCTATGAACTTTTGGGCCATCCGGACCTGGCCTTCACGGCCTTGGAAAGGATTCGATTGGACGACTGGGTCCCGGCCACGGTTCGTGGGGTCCTGACCAAACTGCGGGAACGCCTCAGCTCAAGTCCTTGCCCATATCCGCACGGGCGTGAGGATCAAGAGAGCCCACCCCCGCTGGCGTGCTCTCTCCGGGAGTTGGAGACTCTCCGCTCTCCCTCCTAGACCCGGGAGGGTTGGAGGTGGGGACTCTCGGCCTCGGGCGGCCGATGGGTGATGCTTCCAGGGTCCACCCCCCGCGGCGAACCGCCGAAGGTTGCCCTGCTACGAAGGCATTCAAGCCTCCCTACCGGGGCAGGGCTGGCGAGGTGGCCCGCTCGACTTCCACGGCGACCACCTTGTACTCGGGGCAGAGGGTGTTCTCATCGCTCTCGCTGCTGGTCAGCACGTTCACCAGGTGGTCAGGGAAGTGGAACGTGCAGTAGATCACCCCGGGCTTCACTTCCGTTGACAGGCGGGCCTGGAGGCCGACCTCGCCGCGGGGGCTGAACACCCGCACCCAATCCCCATCGGCGATCGCACGTCCTGCCGCATCCGTGGGGTGGATGGCGAGTTCATCGCGACCGACGATCAAGGCGTTGTTGGTCCTGCGGGTCATCGTGCCGGCGTTGTAATGCTCCAGCAGCCGCCCGGTGGTCAGGATGAGCGGGAACTCGGCCGAATGGCGCTCGATCTCGCGGGTCTCCTGAAACGGGAAGAAATGGAACTTCCCACGTCCCCGCTTGAAGGTCTCGGTGTGGAGGATTTCCGTGCCGACGCACCCCTCCTGGATCGGCCACTGGGTTCCCTGATCGGTGAGCCCCTCCCAGGTCGCCCCCTTGAAGAACGGAACGATCCGGGCGATTTCCGCAAGGACCCCCTCCGGCGTGTAGTCGGGCTGGGCGGCCCCCATCCGGTTCATGATCTCGACGATGATCTGTCCGTCGGGGCGGGTCCCCGGCAGCGGGGGAACGACGGCGTTGACCCGCTGGACCCGGCGTTCCCCGTTGGTGAAGGTGCCGCTCTTTTCGAAGAACGAGGAGGCCGGGAGCACCACGCTGGCGTACTCGGCGGTCGGAGTCATGAAGAGCTCCTGGACGACGAGGAACTCCAGGGCGCCGAGGGCTTTCTTGACGTGCTCCGTATTGGGGTCGGTCTGGACGAGATCCTCCCCCATGACCCAGAGGGCCTTGAGGCGCCCGTCGAGGGCGGCGTCATACATCTGGGGGATCTTCCACCCGACGCGATCGGAGATGTGGACTCCGTAGAACTCCTCGTACTGATGATGGCAGGCCGGATCATTGACCGGGAGGTACCCGGCTCCCTGGTGCGGCTGGCAGCCCATGTCGGCCGCCCCCTGGACGTTGTTCTGCCCGCGGAGGGGGTTCACTCCGACACCCGGCCGGCCGATGTTGCCGGTCATCATCGCGATGTCCGCGATGGTCATGACGGTCTTGGATCCGTGGCTGTGCTCGGTGACCCCGAGTCCGTGGAACGCCATGGCGTTCTCCGCGGAGGCGTATTCGATGGCGGCGGCCCGGACCTTCTCCCGCTCCACGCCGTGGATCCGCTCAAGGGCATCGAGGTCGAGGGATCGAAGCCCGGCTTCGAACGCCTCCCAGTTTTCGCATCGCTGGCGGATGAAGGTCTCGTCGACGAGGCCCGCCTCCAGGATGTAGTAGGCGAACATGTTCAGCAGGGCGACGTTGGTCCCGGGCCTCAGCTGGAGGTGGTGCCGGGCGTACGGGACGATCTCGATCCGCCGCGGATCGATGACGATGAGGGGAACCCCCTTCATCGCCCGCTGCTTGATCTTGGAGCCCGTGACTGGATGTCCCTCGGTCGGGTTCGCCCCGATGACCAGGATGCAGTTGGTGAACTGGAGGTCGACGATGCTGTTGGTGGCGGCGCCGGTGCCGAACGCCTGCTGCATGCCGTAGGCCGTGGGGGAGTGGCAGACCCGGGCGCAGGCATCGATGTTGTTCGTTCCGAAGACCGTCCGGATGAACTTCTGCATGAGGTAGTTTTCCTCATTCGTGCACCGTGCGGAGGAGATCCCGGCCACGGCATCGCCGCCGTGCTGCCTGCGGATGCGTTCCAGGTTCCCGGCGATATGGTCGTATGCCTGCTCCCAGGTCGCTTCTTCGAGCCGGCCGTTGCGGCGGATGAGCGGGGTCCGGAGGCGATCCGGGTGGTTGACGAACCGGAAGGCGTAGCGCCCTTTGAGGCAGGTGTGGGAGTGGTTGACCAGGGAGTCGGCCGGGGCCTGGATGCTGAGGATCTCCGATCCCTTGGTGGCGACGTTCAGGTTGCATCCCACGCCGCAGTAGGTGCAGACGGTGCGGGTCTTGTTGGTCGCTTCGATCGACTTGGATGCAAAGATGTCCGAGATGGCCGATGTGGGACACGCCTGGGAGCAGGCGCCGCAGGAGACGCACGACGAGTCGAGGAACGAGGTGTCGAGCCCCTTGATGATCCGGGAGTCGAACCCCCGGCCATGCATGCTGAGGACGAGCTGGCCCTGGACCTCATCGCAGGCGCGCACGCAGCGGGCGCAGTTGATGCATTTGGCGAGCTCCGAGGTCATGTACGGATGCGACCGGTCCTTGGGCTGCGAGAGGTGGTTGCGTCCTCCGGTGTAACGGATCCGCCGCACGCCGACCTTGCCCGCCACGGTTTGAAGCTCGCAGTTGCCGTTGACCTCGCAGGTGAGGCAGTCCGGGGGGTGGTCGCTCAGGACCAGTTCGACAATGTTGCGGCGGAGCCGGCGGATCTTTGGGCTTTCGGAGAGGATGTGCATCCCGGGCGCGAGGGGCGTGTGGCAGGAGGCGACCACTCGGGTCGGCCCGCCGGCCTGGAGGGCCACCTCGACGGAGCAAACCCGGCAGGCGCCGTACGGCTCCAGCTGAGGGGCGTCGCAGAGGGTGGGGATGTGCCCCCGTCCCCGGTGCCGGTCGGCGAACTTGAGGATCGTGTCGCCCGGGAGCACGGGATGCGGGATTCCGTCCAGCCAGGCCATCGGTTCGGTGGATGAGGGATTCATCGGGGGCTCAGGAGGGGGTTGAGGGACGGAAGTAAGGCTTGAGCTCGTCGTCGAAATATTTCAGCGCATTGCGGATGGGAAGCGGCACGCCGCCCCCGAGGGCGCAGAGGGAGGTCGACTCGAGGGTCTCGAGCAGGTCCTCCAGCAGCTCCCGGTCGATGCGCTCCCCGCCCTGGCGGGCGCGGGCGACGAGCTCCTGCCCGCGGGTGGACCCAAGGCGGCAGGGGAAGCATTTGCCACAGCTCTCATCGGCGGTGAACTGCAGCAGGTGCTCGATGTACTCGATCATCGGCAGGGTCTCGGGGAGGCTCACCACCCCGGCGTGCCCGAGGAGAAAGCCCGCCGCCTTGAACGATTCGAAATCGACGGTCAGCGAGCCGATCTGGCCGGTGGGGACCAATCCCCCGAGCGGTCCGCCGATCTGCACCCCCTTGATCGCCGTCCGGAATCCCCCGGCGAGCTCGTACACCACGCGGGAGAGCGGGGTCCCCATGGCCACCTCGTAAATGCCCGGCTTCTGGAAATGGCTGTCGAGGGAGAGGAGCTTGGGCCCGGTGCTCTGAGGGGTGCCGAGCGTCGCGTAGGCCGCGCCGCCGCGGGCAAGGATCGCGTGGAGGTTGGCGAAGGTTTCCACGTTGTTGAGCACGGTTGGCTTCCGGTACAGGCCCTCCTGGGTGGGGAACGGGGGCCGGACGCGGACCTCGGGGCGCTGGCCCTCGATGCTGGCCAGGAGGGCGGTCTCCTCACCGCAAATGTAGGCCCCGGCGCCCCGCACGGTCTTGAAGTCAAAGTCGAACCCTGAGCCCTGGATGTTTTTCCCGAGCCAGCCGGCCGCACGCAGCTCCCCGACTGCGGCGTTCATCCGGGTGATGGAGTCGGGGTACTCGGCCCGGATGTAGAGGACGCCGACCTTCGCCCCGCAGAACCACCCTGCGGCCATCATGCCGAGGAGGACGGAATGGGGACGATGCTCCATCAGATACTTGTCGATGTAGGCCCCGGGGTCTCCTTCGTCGGCGTTGCAGACGACGTATTTGACGGTTCCCGGGGTCTCGCGGCACGACTGCCACTTGAGGTGAAGCGGGAACCCGGCCCCGCCCCGTCCCCGGAGCTTGGAGTCCCGGAGCTCCGCCTGGAGGGCGTCGCGATCGCGACCAAACCAGGCCTTCAGCGGCGCGTAGTACTCCGGGATGCCGGGGAAGGGGGCGGTGAGGATCGGTTCGGCGAGGTCGGACACCACGGCGTAGGTGTCGGTCGGGTCCCCTTGGCCGGTCGTGAGGAGCCGGGCGATCCCGTCGGGGGTGAGGCCGGAGTAGTTGCGTCCCTCGAACTGGAAGGCTCCCCCCTGGTGACACCGGCCGAGGCAGCAGATGTGGGTGATCTCCTGTTCGGGGAGATGCCGGGCGATCTCCGCGTGGAGCGACCCTTGTGTTCCGGCGCAGAGGCAGGCCGAACCGTTGCAGAGGAACGCCCGCTTGCCGGCGTTCTTCTTTTTGAGGAAGTCGTAGAACGAAACCGCCCCCAGGGTCACGGCGTCGCCAAAGAGGGATTCCTCACCCAGGCGACGGAGCTCGGAATCGGTCTCGGCGGTGCCTGTGGCCGCGGCGGCCTGGCCCATCCGGTCAAACACATTCCGGTCGAGCCCCTTCCTGAAGGAGAGGGCGCTGAGGTTCCTGGACATGAGCCTTTGATAGAGGAAATCGCCCCCTGGCTCCATCAAAATCAGGGCGGCGGGGAGGGGAGGTCACCCCAGGTTCGCAGGATCGATGTCGACGGTGACGGTGATGTCATCGGGCCATTCCTGCCCAGCGAGATAGGTGGCGAGACGGGCGCTGAGCGCAGGCATCTGGCGGCAGCGGATCATCAGTTGGTAGCGGTAAAAGGTCTCGGCCCGGGCGAGCGGGGCAGGGGCCGGGCCGGCGATGACGAGCCCCTTCCACCCCCGGACGAGCCCCTCGACCCCTTTGCGCAGATGCTCCGCGCTGAAGCCGACCTTCTCCTCGTTCCGCCCCTTGAGGGTGAGGAGGGCGACCCGGCTGAACGGGGGGTATCCGAGCGGTTCCCGGAACTCGATCTCCTGCTCGTAGAAGCCGGCGAAGTCGTGTCGTCGCGCGAACTGGATGGCGGGGTGGAACGGGGTGAAGGCCTGGACAAAGACCTCCCCCTCGACATCCCCCCGGCCCGCCCGGCCGCTCACCTGGGTGAGAAGCTGGAAGGTCCGCTCCCCCGCCCGGAAGTCGGGCATGTGGAGGCTGAGGTCGGCATGGATGATCCCGACGAGGGTCACGTTCGGGAAGTGAAGCCCCTTGGCGATCATCTGCGTCCCGACCAGGATGTCGATCTTGCCGGTGCGGAAGTCCCCGAGGATCGTCCGGTAATCCTCCTTCCGCTTCAACGTGTCGGAGTCCATCCGGGCGACGCGTGCCTGCGGGAAGAGCTTCCGGAGGGTCTCCTCGACCTTCTCCGTCCCGAGCCCCGAGTAGCGGATCTCGGGATTGCGGCACGACGTCTCGGGGCAGACGCGGGGGGCGGGGGCGGAGTGGCTGCAGACGTGGCATCGGAGGACCCCCTCGGAGCGGTGGAATGTGAGGGAGATGCTGCAGTTGGGGCACCCGGCGACGTAGCCACACTTGGGGCACTGGAGGGAGGTCGAGTAGCCCCTGCGGTTGAGGAAGAGCATCACCTGCTCCCGGCGCTCAAGCCGTTGGCGGATCCCCTCCTTGAGGGGGAGCGAGAAGATCGGGAGCCCCTTCTGCTTGTGGCCCTCGGACCGCATGTCGATCACCCGCACCAGGGGGAGCTTCCGGTCGTCGATTCGCGTCGGCATCTCCAGCAGGGTGTATTTCCCCTTGAGCGCGTTGGCGTAGCTCTCCATCGAGGGGGTGGCGGACCCGAGGATCACGGCGGCCCCCTCCATCCGGCCCCGGACCACGGCGACATCGCGGGCGTGGTAGCGCGGGGCCTCCTCCTGCTTGTAGGAGTGCTCGTGCTCCTCGTCGACGATGATCAGCCCGAGCGGCTCCACGGGGGCGAAGATGGCGGAGCGGGCGCCGATGACGATCCGGGCGCGTCCCTGGCGGATCTTGTGCCATTCGTCGTGGCGTTCCCCCGCCGAGAGATGGCTGTGGAGGACGGCCACCAGGGTTTGGTGGCGTCCGGAGGAGAACCGGGCCTTGAATCGCTCGACGGTCTGGGGGGTGAGGGAGATCTCCGGCACGAGGACGATGGCGCCGCGCCCCCGGTCGAGGGAGGCGTCGATCGCCTGGAGGTACACCTCGGTTTTGCCGCTGCCGGTGACACCGTGGAGGAGGAACGTGGCTCCCGGGCTCCCGTCCAGGCCGGGGGAGGCGGAGGCCGGGGAGGGGACCTCCCGGGCCGGGGTGAGCCCGTCGAGCGCCTTCACGACACGGGCGAGCGCGGCGGCCTGCTCCGGGTTCAGGGGAAGGGGTTGGGTGGGGATGATGGTCTCGTGGGCGTAGGGATCCCGCTCCAGCACCTGCGGGGCGATCTCGACCAGGCCCCGGTCCTCGAGTCGCCGTGCCACCTCGGCCGTTGCGCCGGTCAGCTCGAGGAGTTCCTGGAGGGGGAGCTCCCGGCGTTCCTCCACCAGATGCCAGACCTCGAGCTGGCGTTTCGTCAGCTTGGGGAGCTCCCCGTGCACCGGGAGGGCCCGGACGAAGAGACGCTCGCGCCACCCCTCCTTCTCCTTTCGCACGGCCTCGGGGAGAAGACTCTTGATCGCGGTTTCGACCGCACAGCAGTAGTAGGAGGCGATCCACCGGGCCAGGTTGAGCACCTTGGGGGTGATCTGGCTTTGCTTGCCGATCACCTTCAGGATGGACCGAAGGTTGGTGTGCGTGGAGGACTCCGGCAGGGAGGTCACAACCCCCATCACCTGGCGCGGGCCGAACGGGATCTTCACCCGGGTGCCGACCGTCACCTGGTCCCGGAGCTCCTCGGGGACCAGGTAATCGAACTCGCGTCGGAGCGCGATCTCGAGGGTCACCCGGGCGATCATGTGACCCGTGCTATAGACGGTGTGCGGGCGTAATGGAACCCGGAACTGAGACCACTTTCCACTTGGTTCCCGGGGCTCGAACGGGAGAGAGTTTTTGCCAAGCTGTCGCATGCCACGCTCCAAGCGATTCCGATACGGGCTCCTGTTGATCCTCCTGCTCCTGGGCGGGGGCCTCTGGACCTATGAGGCCTACTGGAGCTGGCGCGAGGCGAGCCAGGATGGGGTGATTCTGCAGGCGGCCTCCCTCTACGGGGTGGAGCCGGCCCTGGTCAAGGCGGTGGTCTGGCGGGAGAGCCGTTTCAACCCGCGGGCCCGCGGCACCAAGGGGGAATATGGGCTGATGCAGCTGATGCCGGGCACGGCCGACGAGTTCCTGAGGGCCGAGAAGCTGACGCTGGCGGGGCGGGAGGGGCTGTACGACCCCGGGCTGAACACCCGTGCCGGCACCTGGTATCTGCGCCGGCTCCATCGTCGCTACCCCGCGGCGGACGACGCCATCCCGTACACCCTTGCCGACTACAACGCGGGCCGGGGCAACGTGCTGCGTTGGGCCCAGGGGGCTGCCGCGACCAACAGTGCCCTCTTCATCCAGCAGATTACCTACCCTTCCACCCGCGACTACGTCCAGGCCGTGATGCGCCGTTACCAACGGTATCGAAAGACCTTTCCCCCGCCTCCCCCTCCCAAGGGAGAACCGACGAGAGCGTCGGCTGGCAGGGAGGTCGGCGTGGGCCGCAGTCGACCCGCACTCGTCGCATCGGAAACGCGGTGACGCAGCGACGCAGCGACGCGGACTGGGAAGCAACCTTCCCATGCCGGGGGGGGGCTTCCGGAGCGGAAGCGATCGTGCTCCTGACGGGCTCGTCCTTCCCCTGCTTTTGCGTCACCCACGTTCAGTCACACCCCCGTCCCCGGTTGGATCGAACTCCGCTTGCTAAGCGGGCTGCCAGACCCCTTAATCTCCGCCGTGCCGACGAAAATCATCGCCGTCGCCAATCAGAAGGGCGGCGTGGGAAAGACGACCACTGCAGTGAATGTGGCCGCCTGCATGGCTGCCGCAGGTCATCGAACCCTTCTCTTCGATCTGGATCCCCAGGCCAACGCCACCAGCGGGCTCGGCCTGGAGAAGCTGGAGGGGGCGAGCGCCTATCGGCCGCTGCTCGGCGAGGGGTCGCTCCAGGAGAAGATCCAGCCGACGGCGTTTGAGCGTCTGGATGTGCTTCCGAGCGAGGTTGATCTTTGCGCCGTCGAGATCGAGATGGTGCGCGGAGAGGACCATCTCAAGAAGCTTTCCCGCCTGCTGGAGCCGGTGGTTTCCAGCGGGGCTTATTCCGCGATCCTCATCGACTGCCCTCCCTCCCTGGGGGTGTTGACGTTGAACGCCTTTGCCGCCGCCCATGGGATTCTGGTGCCGCTCCAGTGCGAGTATTACGCCCTGGAGGGGATTTCGATGATCCATCGGGTGCTGGAGCCAATCCGGGCAAGCGGGGTCAATCCGGGCCTTGAGCTGTTGGGCGTCGTGATGACGATGTTCGATGCCCGGACCAAACTTTCCAACCAGGTGGTCAGCGAGGTGCGCCAGCACTTTGGCGAGGCGGTGTTCGAGACCGTCATCCCGAGGACCACCCGGCTTGCCGAGGCGCCGAGCTTCGGGAAGCCGATCATCCATTACGACAAATACAGCGCCGGGGCCGCGGCCTACGAGGTCCTGACCGGGGAAATCCTGCGCCGCATCGCTCCCAAACCCTCCTGACCATGAACCTTCCTACCCGATCCCTGATGCCGGCGGCCGCCTGTGCCGCGCTCCTGCTCTCCTCCTCCCCCCCGGTTTCCGCCGCCGACTGGCCCCAGTACCGGGGTCCGACGACAGACGGGATTTCGAAGGAGAAGATCTCCAAGAGCTGGCCCGAGGCCGGCCTGAAGACCCTTTGGCACGTGCCGCTGGCCGACGGGTTCAGCTCCTTCACCACCGGTGGCGGCAGGCTCTACACCCTCGTGCACCGCGCGCCCGAGGGGGCGAACCTTGAGACGCTTGTCGCGCTTGACGCCGTGACCGGCCATGAGGTCTGGAGCCAGTCGATCGGGGTCAGCAAGTTTCAAGGGGGGGGCAACTCCGGAACCCCCGACAACAGCGGCGGGGATGGCCCGCGCAGCACCCCGAGCTTCGCCGACGGGAAGGTGTACGTGCTTTCCCTCAACCTTTCCCTGCTTTGCTATGACGCGGCGACCGGCAAGCCGCTCTGGTCCCACGATCTCGTGAAGGAGCATGGGGCCCGGAACATCACCTGGGCCAATGCCGCCTCCCCAGTCATCGACGGAAAGCTTGTGTTCGTCGCCTGCGGCGCGCCGGGGAAGTCGCTCATGGCTTTTGACCGCGGGTCGGGCGAGCTGGTCTGGAAGGGGGAGGATGACGCCATCACGCACGCGACCCCGGTGGTGGCGACCCTGCATGGCCAGCGGCAGGTGATCTTTTTCACCCAGGCCGGCCTCGTTGCGGTGGAGCCGGCCGGGGGCAAGGTCCTCTGGAGGTTCAAGTTCCCCTACAGCACCTCGACGGCGGCCTCGCCGGTGGTGTCGGGCGACATGGTCTATTGCTCCGCCGGCTACGGCATGGGGGCCGCGGCGGCCCGGATCGCCAAGGGGCCCGAGGGGTGGACGGCCACCGAGCTCTGGAAGCTCGCCGGCAACAAGATCTGCAATCACTGGAGCACCCCGGTGGCGTTCAACGGGCACCTTTATGGGATCTTCGGATTCAAGGAGTACGGGAGCTGCCCGCTGAAGTGCATCGACATCGCCACAGGGCAGGAAAAATGGTCCCAGGCGGGATTTGGTCCCGGAAACGTGATTCTGGTGGATGGACACGTCCTGGTCCTGAGCGACCGAGGACAGCTCTCGCTCATCAAGCCTGACCCGGCCGGGTATCGTGAGGTGGGCCGGAGCAAGGCCGTGACCGGCAAGTGCTGGTCCACCCCGATTGTCAGCAACGGGAAGGTTTTCGTTCGGAGCACCAAGGAGGGGGCTGCCCTCGAGATCGGCTCCTCCTCGGCGCGGCGCTGAGCGCTGCGCCTCGAGCGCCGGCCAACCGATTGACGCAAAAGCCCCCGGGAGATCCCCGGGGGCTTTGCATTTCGGGGGCCCCGGCTACTGCGCCGGGGTGACCACCTTGTAGAACCGGGTGGCAAGCGGGAACGGCCCCGGGTCGGTGACCTGTGCCGCGCCAGTCGACGGGAGGGCCCCCAGGTCGGAGAGCTTCTTCCAGGTGCCCCCGGCGACATCATCCCGGTAGTAGACCGAGTAGGTGTGCGCTGCGACCCCGCTGAACCGGATGACGTAGCTGTTCGCCACCGACTCGACCGAGAGGATCCGGAGCAGGTCGGACCCGTTGGCTGGGTTGGTTCCCGCCAGGTACTCCTGGAGGTCGGTCATCCCGTCCCCGTCGAAGTCGCCTGAGCCGTCGCGTGCGAGGGTGCCGAAGTGGGCCATCTCCCAGTCGTCCGGCATTCCGTCCCCATCGCTGTCGGTGATGCCGCCCCCGCCCGGATTGGCCGACCCTGCCGTGGGGGCGGAGGCCATCCAGTTGATCGGGTCGTCCCCGAATGCGGTGAGGGTGATCCGCTGCAGCGACAGGCCATTCCCATCGGCCGTCGGCCACGGGAGAGCGGACGAATAGTGGACGCGGTCGACGACAATCTGCGGGACGTAGCCGGCATCGGGGTGGGGCGCGGTTTGGGGCGCGTCGGGCTTCACCAACTCCAGGACGTCGGAGGCATTGTCGAGCCGGCCCGACCAGGGGCCGAGGACCGGGACCGTCGGCGCCACGCCGTACTTGGCGCGGAACGCAGCCAGCAGCGAGGCGTCCCCCGGGGCAAACCCGACCACGAGGAGGCGGGCCCCCGGGGTCAGGGTGGTCCCGGCCGGGAAGTCGAAGTCGACCCCGTTCCGCAGTCGCCAGACGTTGGTCGGGAAGGCGGTGTCGTACAGGGCGACCGTGGCGGCGCTCACGTTCTGGATCTCGATGTATTCCTCCTCGGCCCGTTCCGTCGGGTCGACGGGGGACGCGACGGGGTGGTACTCGATCTCGCTGATGACCAGCGGTCCCACCCGCGGCCCGGCGTTGGGAAGCCCGGCGCCGGTCCGGAACTGGGCCACGGTGGCGGGCGAGTCGACGCCAAAGCTTCTGGCAAGGAGCGGGACGAAGGCCGTCCCCACGCTCGTGGTGTAGCGGCCGAGGCTGACCCCGTTTTCCGTGGCCCCGAATCCCACCTGGGCGCGGTAGCCGTTGAGGGTTCCGAGGGCGTCGGCCTGGGAAAGGATCACCTGGTCGCCGTGGGCCGAGTTGAGGGTGAAGGCGTTGGCGCCCGTGTTGAACTGGTATTCATAGAGCACGATGTAGCCCCGGGCCTTGAGGAGTGTGCCGTCGGGGATCCGGAACCGCTTGAAGTTGTCCGCCGCGTTGCTGAGGTACCATCCGCCGATGGCGACGTCGCTGTCGGTCGGATTGTAGAGCTCGATGGCGTCCTCGAGCGGCGGATCGGTGTGAGCCAGGATCTCGTTGATCACGGCTGCCGGGAGCGGCTGGTAGTTGCTCGTCCCCGGGGTCGGCGTGGTGGCGAAGCTCACGATCGCGGTGGCGCCGTCGGGGAGGCGGCCCTGGGAGACACCGCTGACCTGCGCGCCGAAGGCGATGGCGTCGAGCTGAGTCCCCGCGGCGGTGTAGAGGCCGAGGGCTTCGCCTGATTTTTTGAGGCTGAAGTTCACGTGGTCGGCCCCTGCGGCGGCGTTGTTATCGGCGGTGAACAGGGCATACGCGTCGGCGCCGACCCCGATGAAGGAGAGCGGGGCGATCCGGGACTGGAACTTGTCGGCGAGGTTGTCCGTGAGGTAGAGGCCGCCGAGGGCGACCGGTTGCGAGGCGGTGTTGTAGAGCTCGAACCAATCGGGTCCGGAGGGTTGGTCCGCCATCCATTCGTTGATCCGGAGCGTGGAGGGGCTTGCCAGCCCCGCGGCCGTGTTGATCCCCCCGGGTGTGGGGAGGTTCAGGCCCCAGTTGCCGGTGCCGTCGGGGATGCGGCCGATGGGGTATCCTGCGGCCTGCAGGCCGAACCGGACTCCGTCGGCGAGCGGTGTGCCATGGGCCGGCTTGTCGAACAGGAACACCGCACCGCCGGTGGCCGGCAGGCGGAATCCGGTGTTGGTGCCGGAGGCCGGAAGAGAGGCGTCGAAGAACACCACCTTGTGGCCGAGGGCGGGAAGCAGGGTTCCGGCGGGGAAGATCCATTTGCGCGGGAAGGAGGGATCATCCGTGAGGCTCGCCTCCCCGATGTCCAGGGCGTTGGTCGAGGTGTTCATCACCTCCACCCAGTCCGCCGCCCGCGTGGCGGTCGTCGCGACGGTGGGGCTGTTCGCCAGAACCTCGTTCAGCACCAATGGAAGCTGGAGCGAGGTGTCGCAGTTGGTGACCGACCGGGAGGCCGTGATCGAAAGCCCCCACGTGATGTCGCTGCTGGTGGCCCCGGTCTGGTGCACCTCCACGGCCAGGACGTTGGTTCCCTGCAGGAGCGCCGTGGGGGGAAGGTTCGTGTATTCCAGCACACCGTTGCTGACATTGCGGGAGGCGAGGGTGCTGTAGACCGGCGTGCCGGCCGCCATTCCGAGTCGGAACCATTCCGTCCCGTTCAAGTAGACCACGGCCCCGTCATCCAGGACGGTGCTGAGGTTGAGGGTGAAGCCGGAGAGGTTTGTCTTCACCACGAACCGTGTCCGGAAGTAGTAGGTCAGGCGCCCGATGGTCAGGGTGGTCCCGATGCCCGGAGCGGGGAGGCAGTTGCAATCCTCCACGGCGAGGAGCCCCTTGCCGGAGGGCCAGGCGGCGTCGTTAAACGCAGCGGTCTTCCACGCCGGGGTGCCGTCGAGGTTGTCGGTCTGGTCGTAGGACCAGGTGGCATTCAGCGGAAGCAGGTCAACGATGTCGTTCAACACCGTGCAGCCGCCCCCTCCCTGCGCCCCCGGGTTGCCACCCCCGGGGGTGGGCTGGGCGAAGGAGGTGATGGTGTCGCCACCATCGGGCGATCGGCCCTGGGAGACATCGGTCTGCTGCGGCCCGTAGAGGATCGCATCAATGAGGGTGAGGTCTGGGAAGCTGAGCAGGATCAGCCCGACATCGGGGGAGAGCTTGAAGTTGAGATGATCCGGACCCTGCTGCGGATCGCCATCGGCCGTGAACCGGGTCAGCCCCCCGCCCGCGATGTAGCTCAACGGGGCGATCGGGTTGAGCTCCGGGGCTCCGGAAGCGTTGGAGAGGAGAAGCCCGGCCAGCTCGACCGGCTGGGGGTCGGGATTGTAGAGCTCGATGAAGTCGTTGTTCGAGACGAACTGGGCGTCGGCCAGCCACTCGTTGATCCGGAGGCGTGCCGGATCCCCCACCGGGTGGGCGAAGTTCGGCCCGCCGAAGGTCGGGGTGCAGAGCACCCACTCACCCGAAGGGCTGCGGCCGATGGAGTGGTCGGTCACCTGGGGCCCGAAGGCCACGCTGTCGACGACGGCTCCGGCGGCGGAGGTGAGGGTCAGGTCATCCCCGCCCTGTTTGAGCGAGAACCCGGTGTGGATGCCCGGGAGCGTGATCGCCGAGTCGGCCAGGAGCACCAGGTAAGCCCCGGGGGCGAGGGTCGTTCCCGCGGGGAAGGTGTACTTGAACGGCAGGGTGGCGGTGTCGCTGAGTCCCATGCCGCCCAGGCTCGCGGTGGCAGGGCCCGCGTTGTAGAGCTCGATCAGGTCAGG
>DMJJ01000440.1 GCA_003452185.1 Verrucomicrobiales bacterium
TAGCGACCGACGTCAGGAGGTCGGGCGCGGGAGCATTCCCCTCCACCCCACCTCAGCAACGCACGCCCGCACGGGAACGGGGGGGAGGCCCGCTCAGCGCGGGCCCACCTCCTTACGTCGGTGGCTACAGGAGCCGGTGGAGGCAGAACTCGGGGGCGACGGGAGATGCGGGAAGGGGCTCGGCCCAAGGCAGCTTGGCCCTACTGGACCATCGCCTTGAAGAAGAGGTTGGTCGCTCCCCCATCGCTGAACGGGACCGCGACCCGGAGATTGCGATACTGGGTCGCAGTGAGATTCGGCTGCGCCACCCCAAGCGTGCCGTCGGCCGCGACCGCCTTGAGGGAGGTGTTACTCCAGTTCTTGAGGTCGGCCGAAGCCATCACGGTGTAGGTCCGCCCACGCACCGCAAAAAACTCCAGCAGCGCGTCCGATCCGCTCAAGCCCACGGGGGTCAGGGAGAAGCCGACCGCGGGATCGAAGGCATAGGTGCCAATCAAATACTCAGTCCGGTTGGACAACCCGTCCCCATCCGAGTCCTTGTCCGCGTCGGTGGGATCGTTCGGATTGAGGCCGTTCGCCAACTCCCACGCATCCGGCAGCCCGTCCCCATCGGAGTCCACGCCCAGGGTCAGGTCGAGACGCTGGGTCTCGGCAGGCTTTCCGATCGCCAGAAACGCAGTGGTCATCTCCATGGGAAGGTAGGTCTTCGTCCCGATCCTTACGCGGAGCCGGAACGGGAAACCGGTCACCATCGCGCTTCCCGAGTAGAGATCGATGGCCGTGCGCGTATCCATGGGGATCTCGAGGCGGTAGTTCACCCCGTTCCCGGCGATGGCGCTGATCTCCGAGATCACCTTCACGCCGTTTGTGGTCTCCAGGAAGACCTGCGCCCCCTTGACATCGAGCGGATCCCCCCACTCGTTCCGCACCATCCCGGTGAACACGTGCGGCGGAGCGGGTGGATAGGCGTGCACCCTCCCGGCAAGGAGGACGATCGCCGTGGCGATGACGACAAGGGAGGGGAGTCGGTGTTGCATGGTCATGGCCTTTAGTTGCCCGAGTAGGAATAGGTCACGAAGTGAAGCTGAATGTCGGTCACAGTCTGGATGAACCGGTCGATCCCCTCGTCCGGATCCGCCAGCAGGGTGCGGCCCGGGATGATCAACTTCCACTTGCTGTTCCAGACCGAGCGGCCGATCAGCCGGTTGCTGGTGAACTGCGACCGCTGGAGCCCGCCACCCGCGGTGTAGATCGAGGGACTGAAGTAATCCGCCGAGGCAACGGGCCGGAACGCCTGGTGTTTGCGGATTGCGTACGGCTCCTCGCTGAGGGAGTCGGAGGATTGGTAGAGATCGGCGGTCGCGAAGCCCGAACCTCCAATATTGAACGGCAGCGGAACCGCGACATCCGCGATGTTCCACGATCTGACCTCACCCTGGTCACCCAGGGCCGGACTCCGCATCGAGTCAACTCCCACAGGCACCAGATAGATGTACGGGGTCGCAGCGAGCGCAAGCGGGTCGAGGAACGCGAGCGAGTTGTCGGTGGTCGGCGTGACGCCCGGAGGATCGTCCATGCCGATGTACCCTTCAAGAGCGACGCCGGCAGCAAAGATCTTCGTCGCGAAGGCCGTTGGAGTGAACGCGTGGTCGTAGGCCGCGAGCGGCTTGCCAAACAGGTTCAACCCGTCGGTGATCGTTGTGCTGAACTCGAGCACGAGACCCGGAATGGGCACGCTGCTGTCGAGATTCAGCTGCATGCAATAGCGTCGGACATCCGCATCCTCGAGGATGTTCGCCTTGCGTGCGGAGTTCAGGACGTTCTTCCACTCCACGAGGCCGTTTGTGCCGGGAAGGATGCGGAAGTTCTCGGTTCGAAGCGAGGCCGTGGTGCCATACGCATCCGGGTTGTTCAGGCCGAGGCGTCCCTTGATCACAGACCAGTCGGCCGCCATCTCGGCAAGCGCGCTCGACAGGCCGGGATCACCCGTGGAGCTCCCGCCAAACTGCGGCTGTCCGTTGCGAACGACGCCCAGGGCCCGCGATCGGATGATGGTGTCGATGAACCCGCGCCCCTGGTCGCTTCCAAGAAGCCCGGTTTCGTAGTCGTAGGCCTGCGCCGCCATGAAGGCGTAACGCGCGGCCAGGTCGAACAGCGTCTTGTAGCGCTCGAGCTTCTCGGTGCGGAAGAACCGGAACGCGGCGTCGCGCGTCCGATACCCCTGCACCACCGCTGCGGCCCGCTTCCGATAGGTCTCCCGTTCGGTGATGATCCGGAGTCCCCTCGCCTGGAGCCCGCGGATCTTCCTCTCCGCATCGTCCTGCTCACGCAGGCGGACGTTGATTGTGTCGAGCGCCCCCTGCACGTCCTCCATCTGCTGGAAGAGCGCGGTGACCTCGTCCTTCAGCGACTGGTCGAGATCGCTCGCGGCCAGCTGCGCGGTCGCATCCTGGATGATCTGCCGTTCCGACTTCAGCTTGTTCTGCAGCACCCGGAACGATCCTGCATCCGTGGCCTGCAGCGCGGTCTGCACCGCGACGAAGGCGATGTCCGCAGCGATCGCCACCCCGGGGCGAATGTAGTCACCCCCCACGGCGGCGCCGAGAATGCTCTCCTTGGGCGGACCGTCAATCAAGGCCCCCCGGATGGTGTCCGCCACCGTCAGGGAGGCATCGATGTCCTTGCTGAGCACGTCGTAGGTGGCCTGCAGCTGATCCATCGTGGCGGATGTCGCCAGGGTGAGGCTGTTCAGGACGTAGGAGTTGTTCATCGCGCTACGGCGGTCTTCGAAGCGGGTGATCGCCTTGTCGAGATCCCCCTTGCCCCCGTAGTTGTCGTAGAGGGCCTGCTTGAGACGGGCCTGGGCCTGGATGTATTCCGATATCGCCTGCTGAAGCTGCCCCGGCGACGAGCGACGACCGGTCCAGGAGGCCGGCTTCGTGTAGGCACCAAGCGATGCCATGGTGTAGGTGATGTACTGCTGGCCTTCGGTGTAACCCGGGTCCCCCTGCTTCAGGACGAAGTTGAAGTCCTTGTAGACGGTCGTCGCCCAGTCATCGGGGAAGTTCTGAATGTCGAGATAGTAGGTCCGGGTCTCGGTATGGTTCCAGAGCTCGGGGAAGTGCATCTCGGGCATATCCACGTAGCTCGAATGCACCAGGTCGGGCCCCGTGTACCCGGTCTTGTAGGTCTTCCCGGGCCCGATATCGTCGGTGTACGGCGTGCCGTAGATCTCGATCAGCGAGTTCTCGTAGGCGAGTTCCTGCTGATCCAGCTGCGACTTGAAGTCGGCCAGGGAGTCCTGCTCCGACCGCATCAAACGCGTCACATCCTTCGCGTCATCGAAAGCCGCGACAGCATTGTTCAGGGTCGTGGTGGCACGGCCCAGCACCTGTTCAAAGTGGGTCGTGTTCGCCCCACCCACCACGGCGTTCGGATCGAGATCGAACGGGACGGTCGCCTCGGGAACTCCCAGCGGCGTGAGGCCGTTCTCCGCGGAGTCCATCGCGGTCTGGAGGTCGCGTCCGATCGAGGCAAGCTCCACGAGTTCAGGGACGGTGGTCCGGTCGATTTGTTGAATGGTGCCCTTGTGCGCCGGATCGGGATCCACCGGCGGCAGGATGGTATTGCCGACCAACCAGTTGAGCAATGCCCCCTGGCCCGTACGACTCGCCCACTGGTCCAGGCCCCAGCGTCGCACGGTGCCGGCACCACGCGTGGTGTTGGGGACGGCCTCTGCAAAATGGCTCCAGCCGTTACCCGTGCCCGACTTGTAGTCACGCCGCCAGGTCAGGTCGAAGATCTGCCTTCCGCTCCGGGCGACCGCCGCGGCGGCGCCGGCGAACTTACGCTCGTCCTGGTAGTCAACCGACACCGGTTTCCCAAGGACGGTGACCGCCTCGCTGCTCGGAACCCAGTCGAAGTTCTGGTTGAGAAGCAGGGAATAGTATCCCTTGAGGGCGGTGAGATAATGCCCGTAGGCATCGCCATGGCCCTGGGGATAGAGGAGACGCGCGTCGCTCGCATCGGCCACGCCATCCCCGTTCTGGTCGAGAATGTCGTAGTTGAGCGCATAGACGACCTCCCCGGCATCGATGCCGCGGGTGTAGTTCCAGACCAGCCGGTTGTAGACCGGTCGCAGCTCCACGCCGGGAAGCAGGAAGTCGTCACGCCCCCGCATCAGCGCCAGCTCTTCATCCAGCAGCGAGGGAAGCTGCCCCTTGAACGCGAAGAGCGCCGTGGCGATCTCCCCGTAGGTCTTGTCCTTCGTGCCAATGCCGATCGTTGGGTTGGCTGCATCCGCCGCAGCCTCGTTGCCCAGGATCATGTACAGATCGTTGAGGTAGCCCGCTGCGAGGAGCAGGGCGTCATTCGCAGGGCCGTAGTTGACACCCCCGTCGATGCTCAGCATGCGTCCGCGCTTGAGCACGGTCTCGTAGATCTCGATGAGCCCCGATTTGTTGATGCTGTCGAGATTCAGGGCCACGTCCCCTTCCCATCGCTGCCCGGCCTGCGACACGATGCTCACGTCGGTGTTGACGCGGTTGTTGAGCAGGTCGGTGATCCGCTGGTTGAACGGGTTCACTCCCTTCAACACCCGCTTGATCCAACCTTCCACGAGCATCGGCTCGGTCCACTGCGACCAACCCTTGTTCCCGCCCGCGCCGTCGTCCTGCCACGAGGCATGCGCAGGGTCGGAGGCCTGGTACCGCATGATGACATAGTTGTCCGAGAGGCTCCGGATGTCGGCACTTCCGCCGAGGGAGGCCCGGACGCCGTCCGGAGCCGTGAGCGTCTGCCACGTCGGGTTCTGTGCCGCGCGGTCCACGGAGGCCAGCGTTTCCAGGCGGACATCAAAGTCGAGGAGTGCATCGGGCGCGGCCTGGGAATAGAGGTCCACCGAGATCCGGTGCGTCCGGCTGCCATCGGCATTCACCAAGCCACCGGCAAAGTACGACGCGGGGATCCGGAACACAGGTCCCGCGAGCGGGGAGATCCCGGCGGGAGGTGATGAGACACCCGTCGGGTTGGGAAGCCCGACTGTCACCGCAGGGTTCCCATCGACGGAGATCTGCAGGCCGAGACTGTTGTCGGCGTGGAGACTGAGATAATACTGCGTGTAGTTCGCGCCCGCGGCCTCTGTGAAGTCACGATACAGCACGCTCTGAGGCTGGTTGGTCATCACCGCCTCGTAGAGCTGCGAGAACTGGGAGGCATCCAGCCCGTCGGCCCCCGGTCCGGAGATGCTGACCACAACCGAGCTCGCCAGCGTGGCCGATCCGGGGCTGTTGGTCACAGCGGTGACGACCGAGGGGAACTCCTGCCCATCCTGACGCCGCACGGTGAGGGCGGTACCGACCGGGATCGCCTGGGGCACGGCGAGATCAAAACTGAATCCCCCGTCGACCGGAGCCACCCCCGTGAAGGGAAGGCCGCTGATCGGGGCGACACGGTTTCCGGTGTCGGCCAGCGCGTAGGCGGACCCCAACACCGCGCCTGAACCCGTGTCGCTTGAAAGCGGGAATCGCACATGGCTCCATGTCCCGCTTCCCAGCAACTCGAGACCGGCGGTCTCGTACACAACGGGAGGCAGGCCATCGACGGGTGGCGCGATGCGCCATTCGAAGTTGAACTTCTGGATCTGTGACGCCAGATCGGCCACCTGCTGCAGGACGACCGTCTCGCTGAGAGGATTTGATGAGGCCACAACATCCACTTCCCCCTTATAGAGAGTGCTGACGACGCGGATCACCTTCAGGCTGACCGGGTCTCCCACCGGAGTGAAGGCTCTGCCGTTCCCAGCGACGAGGGTCACGTAGCCCGTGCCGGGGCCGACCGCGGTGAGGGCATAGGAGTCGACGGCAATATTGTCATTGTCGACCACCGCGAGATCCGAGGGCCCGGCGACGGACGCGCTGTCCGGGATGTAGGAGCCGAGTTGGCCCGGGTCCTCGATGAAGGTCTCCAGATCGGTGGCAAGACCGTCAATGGCTGCATCCCAGGCTCCCTTGTGCTCGGAGTCGCCCGACGGACAGAGATCCTTCAACAGCTGGAGATCCGAATCGCTCAGTGTGTTCAGGAGGAGATAGGTTTCACCCAACCCGGGGTCGACGAACTGGCCGTTGAACACCAGCGCGCCGAGGGGCCCGCGATCCGGGTCGACGAAGAAACGGTCGACGAGGTGCGGGGGAAGATTCGGGAAGAAGGTCTTCCCGCGTGCGCTTGCCGTTTTGACGCTCGCAGGGACCGCCTCGAGCCCACCGGACTGAAGGAGAAAACGCTTCTCGCGGGTCGGGTCATGCAGCAGCGCCGTCGTGTTGTCCGAGCCGCCGAGAGCCGTCGACTGCTGATAGAGGACCTGCAGGCTGGTCTCGCCCCGAATGGCAGGAAGGCCGCGCTTGGGTACAGTGAGTGTTTCGCCCATCTGGAGCACCGGGATGTTGGCCGGCCACGCGGGTCGATATCGCACCCCGATGGCGTTCCCGTCCCCCTGTGTCGGATCCGAGTCCTGGTTGCCGTACACCTCATCCCCTTCGAAGCCGGTGCCGTCGCGGGAGCGGGCTCGCAGGTACGGGGTGACCGTCCCCACGGGAGGCTGAGGCTTGCCGGCGTCCGCCAGGGACGGGAAGAAGAACCCGGGTTGCGTCTTGTAGTAGAACTGCATCACGAGGGAAGCACCGGCATCCTGCGGACTATCCGGTCCGCGGTAGACCCAGCGGGTTCCCTTGCGGTCCATGAACGTGAACCCGGTGTACCGGTCGCGCAACACGGAGTCGGCGATCTGTGTCGGCACAGGAGCCGTTCCCAGGCGCCACCCGGTAAGCCCGCTTGCGGGCACGGAGGAGGAGACAATCAGCCGGGAGGCCTTGGCCGCCAGGGCGGGGATGCCCGACCCGGAGATGGTGAAATTCACGTCGATGTAGCGGACTCCACCCAGCGTCGAGTCGTCGGAGACGCGCCCGAAGATCCCGGTCTTCGGGCCATCCAGCACGATGAAGACCGAGGTGTTCACACCGATCGGTGAGCCGGCGTCCACGGCATAGCGATAGGTATTTGCGATCACCGGCTGCGGCGAGAACGGACTCAGCCTCACCGGGTGCTGATCCGAGTAGATCCCTCCAACCGTGTCGTAAGCACCGGTGCCATTGGTGACGTAGAACCACTTTGTGTTCGCGGGGCTCGGGTGCTGAAGATCCTGCAGCACGAGCACGTCGTCATCCCGGAAGAAGTGACGGACGGTGGTGGTGAGCTGTGCGACGGAACCCACGCCAGCGAAACTGCCATTCAAAAGGAGGGCCGCCGCCCGGCCTTGTGCAGCGCCGACAACCCAGGAGTCCTGTTCGGTGTTCAAGGTTCGCGGAGGCTGACCCGCTACGCTCGGGGCGAGCGGCTTCTCCATCAGTCGAAGCGGCATCGGGGCATCCAGCACCGACCCGGCAGTCACGGTGTAGTCGAACACCTGCCCCGCGGAGGGTTTCTCGCGAAGGACCTTGAAAGGGCGCATCGCAGGCCGTCCATCCGACTCCGTGTACTCCAGCAGCACGTAGGGAAGGGACGAGGAGGCGGTGTTGAGATCGTCACGGAGGGCGAACGCCTGCCGCCCCAGAAGCAACGCATGCTCCTCGTTTGGATTGTACCCCGGGAGCGTGCGGTCGTTCTGCACGTAGATGCTCCCCTTGGCCTGGAGGCTCGGCAACGAGGGACTCCCCTGGTTGCTCGCGAGCACGATCTCGTCCGGGGCGGTGGGCCAGCTCACCGTGTAACGACCGATGACCGAAGGCCAGTAGGTGGTGTTGAACCCGGAACGAGTGTCCGCGTGGTTGTCCCGAAACCACCAGACCTCGAGCTGGTTGTTTGCCGCAAGCGAGTTCACGGGAATGATCGCCCCGCGGCCCGCGGCAGCAAATCCAGCGGCGAACGGGTCGACATAGGCATGCGGGTTGTAGAGCGTGCCAACGGACTTCTGGATGAAGCCTGCGAGGTAGTTGGTGTTGTTGAGCCCGGAGCCGAGCTCCCCATCCGGGATGGGCACTCGCGCACCCACGGTCGCACCCAGCGAGACCACCCGAGGGGCCGTCAGCCCCGCCGGCCAGGTCATCGTGTGGGTGGTGGGGTTCCATCCGTCGAGCGTCGTCGCAACGCTTCCATCGAAGCCCCCGCTCTTGAGCGTGGAATCGAGCCATGAGAAGACGCGCTCGAACCAGACCTGCTTGTCGGTCTGGTAGCGAATCAACGCGCGGTGCGCGGGGAAATCCGGGGTCAGGAACGTGAAGTACTGCACGCTCTCGGTCAACTGACCCCGTGCGTTCCCCAGAGGATCGAGATCCTGATAGGAGAGCACCGGGCCATTCTCTGTCGGGAGCTGAACCGCGGTGCGTCGCGCGTCATCGCTGGTTGCCACGGCAGGACGGATATAGTGACTGTATCGGGCTGCGTTAGAAGGCCAGTGCTGGGCGTACCGCACGAGCCGCTCCGGCCAGCGAAGCCCTTCGAGGCCGGTCTCAAGCCAGTAAAGTGTGCTGTCATTTGCATCGAGCGTCTCCCGCACCGCATAGAATTCGGCATCGGAGGTACCCGGGATCGGATGACGGAAATAGAAGGATTGATCCAGGACTAGCGGCGGCTCCGGAATCAGGTCGGGCGCCGGAGGGGTGTTGTTCTCGTACGCGGTCAGCAGATCCCCGAGTTCCACGCCGACGTCGACCGGCACAGCCCGCTGGAGCACATCCACGATCTCAAATCCCAGGTACTGGTAGACACCATCGGTCCCGGGAATCCGGTCCCCGAGCAACTCGACGAACACCCGGCCCTCGGCGTTGTACGCATGAAGACTGTGGGTGGTCTCGTCGTGCCACAACGTCCGCTGGTCGACATAGGCCTGGTTGGTGTTCGCGTTCGAGGAGGGGTTGAACGGGTTCGTCACGATGGGTGGCAGGGCCATGTTGTACACGATGTTCACCTTGCCGATGCGCCCCTGGGGGACCGCGACCTGTTTTCCGATGGAGAGGAAGATCCCCTCGGTCCAGTAGATAGAGCGCGGACTCTTGACCGGCGCGCCGGCCACCACCACGCGATTCGTGTACAGGCGGTAGGTGGAGCCGAGGATCGAGACGGAGCCGACCCCTGGCGCACTCACGGGAGCAGCGGGTGTGGCACGGCGCCAGACGATGTCGGCAGGTCCGGGATTCACTGCGAACACGGCCTGCTTATGCGGGCTCCAGTAGTAGCCCGATCTGTCCGAGTTCGTATGGAAGGTGGTGGTGAACGGCTCGGCCACCCAGTAATTCGTCGGGCTGATGCCGACGAGCGGCGCCCCGAACTCATCGGACCCGGGGACGGGAATGACGTCACCGAACAGGAACGTCACGATGCGCGCCGCGTACGGCCCACCCACGCGCGCGACGTTGAGGCTGTAGGGGGTGTTGGCGGCCCGGTTGGTGTTGACCCCGCCACCGCCGAACGGCACCGCCGACTGGAATTGCTTCGGGGTCCCGAGCGGCCCGGGGTTTGGCCCGGGGGCGCGTCCGTCAGACCCGATTGAGGGGTCGACCACGTTCGAGATCGGCACACCGTTCGTCGAGGCGTGGTTGTACTGGATCCGGTCGATCCGTTGCTCGAACCCCTGCGCGCGGGCCGTCGAGGCGGCCCATGGAAGAAGGGATGCGGCGAGAACCGTGAACAGGAGAAGCTGTTTCATGGGGCCTTGAACGAAGGAGGGTGGAATGCGTGACCCGTGGCCGGACTGTCGGTGCTTACCCCGCCGGGCACGGCGTTCACGAGACCCGGGGGACGGGGCGGAGGTGGGTGTTATCCGGACGGGTGTCATGCGGATGCGCGTCAGGGGTGCCAGCGATCGGCTACCAGGTTCCCACTGCGATGAAATTGAAGGAAAGGTCAGTCGCCACATTCAGAGGGCCATACGTGGTCACCGTAATCGAGCTGGTACTCGGCGCGCTGAGGGTTGCGCTCCCGCCAACGGCGAACACCGCGAGCGTGACGACGGGGACGTCCTTGAAGGCCTGACTGAAGCCGATCTTGTACACCCCTACGCCAGTCCTGGAGACGTTATAGCCCGCCCCGATGACCGGAACTCCGGTTCCGGCGGCGACCTGCCCGCGGATGATCCGAAGGCTCTCATCCCCCACGGTCACGTTCCCGCCTCCGATCCTGGCCTTGCCAGCCACCTCAAGCATGGTCCCTGCAGTGGGAGAGGTGGTCCCGATTCCCACCGCCCCGCCCTTCTGAACCGTGATCCGATAGGTGTTGGTTTCCAAGATCGAGAACGCCCCGCCGGTCCCGGACGAGAGCCTCCATGGCTCACCGGAGGCCGCGGTGCTCTCCAACAAGAGCTCGCTCGAGCCGGTGCTTGCCACATGCACCGTGGCCTGCGGGCTGTTGGTGCCGATGCCTACCCGGCCATTTCCCTTGATCCGCAGCGTCTCCGCCATCGAGGCGCTGGTGCCCGATCCAAAGGCGATGTCACTCGCGGAGGTGTCGGTGTGAATCTGGAGCAGGCTGGACTGGACGCCGATGCCGTAGTTGCCGGAGGCCCCGGGAAAAAGCCCGATCTTGTCCCCGAGCACACTCGCGAAGCTGAGAGGGAAGGCGGGAGCGGTGCTGATGCCGATGCCGACGTTTGCCAGGAAGTTTTGCACCGGAGTGAACTGGTTGTTCGCATTGCGCATCGCGACGTTCGCAGAGAGAAGAGAGTCGCCGAACACCCCGGAAATCTGGCCGGCCGTCAGCCCTGTGATCCCACTCCCGTTTCCACTCAGGCTCGACCCGCTGATGGCTCCGGAGACGCTCAGCCCACCTGTGCCCGTGATCGACCCCGCGACGGAGAGACCGCTGCCGGCGTTGATCCGGTCTGCCTGCGCATCGTAGGAGAGATAGGAGACACCCGTGTTCGTGCGCACCAGGCTGTTGGCCTGCGACGCCAGAAAACTGTAGCTCGACGGGAGGAGACGAAGCCGGGGAAGAATGCGCGTGGTGCCCACGGTCACCTCGATGTAGCGATCGCTGGCCCCGGCGCCGCCGAAGGCCGACGTGAGCGAGCCATGCAGCAACGGCTCGGCGGACGTCGGGGATCCTTCTCCCAACATGACGCTGAAATTCCCCTTGTCGATGGTCACCAGCTGCTGCTCGGCCCACAGGAGGTTGCCGGCGAGGGCGGCGTCATAGATGCGGAACGCGGTGGTGAGGTTGGTCGGCCCTGTGGCGGTGGCGATCGGCACGCCACCCGAGTCCACCAGGAACCCCTGATAGCTCATTCGATCCGGCGGCGCAGCGCGCTGCGCAAGGGCTTCGTTCGCCACGAGCAGCAGACCCAGGGCCACAAGCAGGCCGTGAAGGCCCAGCCGGGCAACTCCAGCCAGGGAGGTCTCAGGTCGGTTCATCGGGAGGTTCGGGAGGTGCGTGTTCATTTTGGGAAACAGGTCTGGGGTTCGATGAAAGTGGAGGGACTTACTTCAGGGTCGCAATGTCGGTCAGACGCTTCAGGGTGAAGCTTCCAATGAGGTTGAACTGCCGGGCCTGCGTCCCCTGGCCCTTGAAAGTGATCGACTCCGTGTAGACGCCGGTCATCTCGGCGAAGCCTGAGGTGAGCCGGACAAAATCATCGGCCGGGGGAGCGACCCGCAGCGTCACGCTGCGAAGGACGTCGTACGACTCGAGCCCGCGATCGAGGGGTGCCTCGAACTGCGCATCCAGGTTGTCGTGATCGGGATGATACGTGTGGAGGAACGGGTTCGAGTTCTGATCGTCATAGGACAACGCCACCTGCGTGGAGAGCGTCCCCCCCTGCTGCAACGCCCCCGTGAAGGTCCAGGGAGTGTTGGCTTCACTCCACGGGAGATGCACCGCGCTGATACGCCGGGCGTCGGAAAGCTTCGAAGGGTCGAGACTCGATTCCTGGAGCGCAACCACCGCGTCGGATGAAACCCCCGGCCCGAAGTACACCCGCTGGAGCAGGCGGGACGTGGCGCCGTCATTATGGATGATCAGCCGGAGGGGGAAGGGGCGGGCCACGCCGCCGGAGGCCGTGTTCACGGGCCCGTCCTGCAGATACGAGCCCGTGCGACCATCCGGTCCACCGAACACCAGCACCCGCTTGGATGCCGCGTCCCAATCGTAGCGATACCCATTCTGCCCCTGGCTGAGCTGACGGTCAGCAAGCGCCTGGTCGAGGCCGTCGCGCGAGTCAACGGACACGTACTTTGTCAGATACTGGTCGACGTTTTCCGCCGCGGCCGCCCCCACCCAGAGACCTGCAGACGAGGCGACCTCGCCCGAAACCCCCACCTGCACCTGCGACAGCTGGAGCGAATCGGTGAACTCGAGGATCCCCGCGGCCACCGTCCCCGGCGCTGCCTGCATCTGGGCGGCGAATCGATTCAGCCCCAGGAGCACCTCCACCTCCGACCCCGGAGTCCCAGCCGGGGCCAGCGTCCACTGGACCGACCCGGCCAGCAGGCTCTTGTACCCGTAGGTGAGGTTGGTGGTGTTGAGCCCCGTGCGGACCAAAACAGGGGCGAGCGGAGGGATGCCTGAAACCGTCTGGCCCAGGCTGTTCACGCTGCCGGCGGGAGCGGCCTCGCTCGCCACTTCCCGGAGCGTCACCGTCACGGAGGTCTTCGAACGGTTCTTGAGCCGGATCTGCGCACGCGACCCGGCCGTCCCGAACCGGAGCCCTGTCGCCGACTCGACACGCACCTCGAAGGGGCCAAAGTAATGGTTGTAGTTCTCCCCGGCTCGGAGCCAGTAGGCCTGGTCCCGCCGCACCGAATTGGCCGGGAATAGGAATGGGGAGATCCGCTCCGGGTTCGACGGGCCAAGCTCTCCACCCCCGTACTGGTAAACCTGCCCATCCTGGCGCCAGCTGAACGGCTGGGCATCGGGGTCAAAGAACGAGAAAAAGCTCGGAGGCGCGGCGGCCGGCGTGGAGAAGCCGACAAAATTCAAGCCCGTGAGGGTCCAGGCATAGTCGGGAGGGGCGGGACGCCCCTGCACCAGCCAGCTGATGGTCGAGGTTCCCACGGTGTCGGAAACCCTCACCAGATAGGCCGCGTTGGGGACGAGAACCTGGAGGGGCGATGTCTGCGAGGCGTTGCGGGACCAACTCACCCAGCCGCTGCCCAGGGCGACGCTTGGCGCGGTCGGAGTGTCGACAAACTGGCCGTTGTTCAGCGCGGGGGACCACCGCCAGATCTCCTGGATCTCCGGGGCGACGAGCGACGCGAGGTTGGCGTGGGTCGCGTCGACATGCAGGTAGACGCCATTCCAACCCGCCTTCAGCTGGTTGGTCTGGGTCACCCACTGCGCGGACACCGGGAGGGAGCCGGTCGCGAGGGCCAGGATGGAAAGCAGGGCTTTGGCGTTCATGGAATCAAGCAGGGGAGAGGAGGCGTTGCCCGCAACGCCCGGCGAACCGCGGCGGGCGGCCCGGGAGGTTGAGCGGTCCTTCAGATCACTCTGGCACTTCATGGCATGGGGCTAACAGCTTCACAACCCGTCGTCTTACATCTCGTCACAACAGACGATCCTTCCGGCACCCGACTCAGGATCCGGCGGGCGTCCGGGCGAACACCTCCACCAGGGGGAGGAGGTTCTCTTTCGCGACAAACTCAACAGCACCGACCTCGCGGGCCCTTGCCCGGAAGGCCGGGGAGGAATCCTCCGAGACCACCACAATCCGGGCCCCGGGGAACCGCGCCCGGATCTCTTTGCTGGCGGAAAACCCGTCCTGCCCAGGCAGGTTGATGTCCATCAGCACCCAGTCGGGACGATGCGTCGCGTAGGCCGCCACCGCCTCCGTCCCGTTGGAACACTCGATGAACTCGCCAGCCACCCCCTTGCAGAGACGCCTCAGCACCGCCCGCATCGGCGCGTGGTCATCCACGATCATGATCTTGCGGGCGCACCTCGGGGGTGTCGGTTCAGTCGGTTTCAGGGGGAGAGAGTAACCTCCCCGCTTCGGACGGGGGAATCCGGTGACGTCGGTATTTGCGGTTCCGCAGAAACACCCATTTTTCTACGTGGTTCCACGGAGGAAGCAGGGGGCGCAGGAGTGAACCCCCGGGCATCCGTAGCAAGCGAAGAAGTCCCTCCTTTTGCGTTCTCTGCGTTCCTTGGCGGCCCTCATCCCGCCCGGCCCCTCTTGCGGCGCCTCAGAGGGCGTCGCGGTGCTCGAGGGCGAACTGCAGCAGCTTGTGGCTCCCGCGGAGCCCGAGCTTGCCGCAGATGTTGCCCCGGTGGGTCTCCACCGTGCGATGGCTGATGAAGAGCTCCTGCCCGATCTCGCGGCTCGTCTTGTTCGCCGCCACGAGCCTGAGAATCCGGCGCTCGGTGGGTGTGAGGGATTCCAATCCCGGCGCCTTCCTTGCAAGTGCGGCGGTGCGATGGCTCCGTCGCACCAGGTATGCCGACACCGCCGGGCTGAGGTACACCCCCCCGGAGGAGACCGTCCGCAGCCCGGCGAGCAGGTCGGTCACGGCGTTGTCCTTCAGAATGTATCCCGCCACCCCGGCATCCAGAGCCTCGTTCAGGAGGGATTCCTCATTGTGCAGCGTGAGCAGGATCACGTGGGGCGGTTTGGGCAGGCGCCGGGCCCAGCGCAACACATCCAGCCCATCGGCCTTCGGCAGGTCGAAGTCGAGCAGCACCACATCGGGCGTCAGCTCCGTCACCCGCGCACGCGCCTGGAGCCCATCCTCCGCCTCCCCCACCACGCTGAATCCGGCGGCGGCCTGGATCACCTGCCGGAGCCCGGCGCGGAACACCGGGTGGTCATCAACGATCAGGACTCGGATGGGATCGGACATGCTTCGTCCCGGAGCCAATCAGAACCGGCGACAATTGGCCAGCCCGGGCGGTGGCGATCGGTGCATCGGCCTCCCTCAATCCCGGGTCACCGGGATTCCGATCTGCCAGCGGACTCCCTGACCGGGCGCGGAATGCAGGAGGCACTCCCCTCCCAGGAGCCGCACCCGCTCGACGATTCCGGGCAGCCCCAGCCCACCGGCCGTCTCCCCCCCCTCCTGGGGCGTGATGAACCCGCGGCCGTCGTCGGAGATCGTAAGCGAGATCCGATTCCCGTCCCGCAGCGCCACCACCGTGGCCCTCCTTGCCCCGGAGTGCTTGACGATGTTGTTCAACCCCTCCTGCAGGATCCGGTAGAGGGTGATCTGGGCCGCCGGCGACAGCAGGTCATCGATGTTCTCGATCTCCACCGTGACGGCGAGGGAGGAGGACTCCGCGACCTTCGAGGCGCAGGCCTCCATCGCCTTCGTGAGGCCCAGCCGATCCAGCTCCACGGGACGAAGGGCGTGCGAGATGGTCCGGACCTCCGAGATCGCCACCGCAGCCGCATCGGCAATCCCCTGAAACTCCCTCCGGGCGGCATCGCCCACCTGTTCCCCGGCCCCAAGGAGGGCCAGGTTCCGGACCACCAGCAGGTTCTGCCCCAGGCTGTCGTGCAACTCGGACGCAATCCTCTTTCGCTCCGCCTCCTGGGACTCGATCATCTGTCGGGAAAACGACTCCTGGGCCCGCCGTCGACGTTCCAGCCGCCCGACCTGGAACCGGTGGGCCGAGAGCAGCAGGAACGCGCATGCCACCACCACGCCGGCGCGAAATCCCCAGGTCTGCCACCAAGCGGGAAGCACCCGCAGCCGGACCCGGGCCGGTGTTGGCGACCAGGCTCCATTCCCGCCCCCGGCGGCCACTTGAAAATCGTAATCACCCGGTCGGAGCGTTGAAAAGAAGGCGGCTCGCCGCGCTCCCACCTCATCCCAACCCGTCGTCAGGCCCTCCATCCGATAGCGAAACTCCACGTTCCCCTGGTTCAGAAAATCAATCCCCGCATACCGGATCTCGACCTCCCGGCTGCCGGCGGCCACCTCCAACACGCCCGGTGCGGCGTTGCCCCGCGAAAGCGATCGCCCGTCCGCGAGCACTTCCTCGATGTGAACCTCCGGGGGCGACGGGATGCCGCCATCATCCCGGGGGTCCACCATCACAACGCCCCCCGCGGTGAGGAACCAGAGCCGCCCATCCCGCGACTCCAGCGCGCAGGGCCGGTTGGCGGTCCCGATCTCGGGCCGTGGGAACCCCTCCGCCGCCCCATAGACCCGCCCCCGAAGGAATCCCGACCTCCGCTCGAAGCAGTCGGTGAGGTTCGTGGCCGCCACCCGGAGCAATCCCCGCATCGTGCCGATCCAGACATTTCCAAGGCGGTCGGGGAGAATGCACCGCACGGTGTCGTCCGGCAGCCCCTGCTTCTCCCTCAACAGCACGCCCCGGCCCTCCCGCCATCCCAGCACCCCCCCCCGATGCAGCCCCGCCCAGAGCGTCCCCTGGGCGTCCACCCAAAGCGTGCGGCAATGACACACGTCGACCAGGTCCGACAGCGGAAGCGTGGATACCGCGTCCCCCTGGATCCGGCAGATCCCCCGGGCCGTCCCGACCCAGACTCCGTTCGTTCCGTCGAGGGCCAGCGTGGTGGCACGGTCCGTGGGGAGCCCTTGGGCGGTCTTGTAGATCCGATACCCGCCCGGCGTCACATGCTCAACCCCCTCGGAGTAGGTGGCCACCCACAGCCCGCCTGACCCATCGGAGAGGACCTGCTTGACCTGATCCATTTTGGAAGCCGGACTCAGCTGTCCCGCCTCATTCCAGGAGTAAACAGGTCCCCCGCCCGTGCCGATCCAGAGGCCTCCCGCGGGATTGGGAGCGATTGTTGTAACATTGACGATCCCCGGTGTCTCCATCCGCTGGATATTCCCGTGGTCATAGCGCACCAGGCCGCTTCCCCAGGTCCCGATGTACACCCGCCCCAAGTCATCCTCATGCAGGGACGTCAGAAAC
Source organism: Verrucomicrobiales bacterium (assembly GCA_003452185.1). Lineage (GTDB taxonomy): Bacteria > Verrucomicrobiota > Verrucomicrobiia > Limisphaerales > UBA11320 > UBA11320. Next base: position 16,864 of record DMJJ01000440.1, read on the forward strand.
TCCGTCGGGAGGCCTTCCTTGCGACCCAGGAGCGCGACGTGCCGCTCCCTCAACTGTGCGACCCCCCCGCTGTCGAGCCCCACCCACAGGTTGCCCCCCGAGTCCGCGAGCATCCGCATGACCCTTACGTCAAGGGCCTCCGGCACGGGGGAGATCAGGGTGACGTTGGAGCCTTCAATTTCGTAAATCGCGGCTTTCGCCGTGGCGATCAGGACCTGGCCACCAGGGGCCAGAGCCAGCTCGGAAGACGCCTGGGTGGAGATCGATCCAGGGAGAGCGAGGGCCACGCCGTTGGAATCAAGCAGCGCCACTCGCAAGTTGCGGTAAAGCATCCAGAGGCGGCCTTCCCGGTCCTGCACCATGCGCTTGATGTCCCACCATCCAGCCACGGGCTGGGCCGTGAGCTTTCCCTGGGCAAAGCGGAAAAGCCCGTTGTTGGCGCCGATCCACAGGGTCCCGTCCCGGGCGAAGAGCAGGGTGCGAATGGCCTCGGGCCCCCCAGCCGTTGGGAGCGGCACGGGCTCGAACCGGGTTCCCGTCCACCGCATCAAGGCCTCAGGGAGAGCGACCCAGAGGGTTCCTGAGAGATCCTCCGCCAGCGCGCTGATCGGTCGGGTGGCGAGGGGACCTTCCAGGGCCACCCGCTCAAACCGTCCGCCGCGATACAGGACCAGCCCCTCAGCTGTGCCGATCCAGAGAGTTCCCGCCCGATCCTCCAACAGCTGATACACACGATCGGACCAGAGCGTCCTGGTGTTTTGCGAGGTGAACGAAGTGAACCGCTGCCCATCCGACCTGGCCAGGCCTTCGAAGGTTCCCACCCAGAGATAGCCGTCACGGGTGCGGCAGAAGGAGATCCCGGTGTTCTCGGGCAGGCCGTGCTCCATGGTCCAAACCTTCATGACGAAGAGCGGGAGGGGCGACGCGGCGGACACTCGCCCGGCCACCCCCCCCATAAACAGGGGGAGGCATCCCAGCAGGGCCAGGAACCGGCGGACGACATTGGAGATCACGCTCGAACACTATCAGCCCGGTCCTGCGAGGACAAGTGTGGCGGACCCGGATCGATTCTCGGTTGCCCGCATCGGGGAGGCTCGTATGATCGCTGGATGTTCCGCGTCTGCATCACCGATTTTCTTGCCGCCCCAGCCACCCTGGAGTCAGACCTCCTGAAAGGCCTTGCCACCGTCGACTGCCTCCTCGCCCACCACCCCTCGGAGCTGCTCGGCCGGACCGACGAGGCCGACGCCCTCATCGTCTTTCACGAAACCAGCGTGACCTCCGAAGTCATCGCACGGCTCAACCGCTGCAAAGCCATCGTCCGCGGCGGCGTGGGGTATGACAACATCGACCTTGAGGCGGCGGGAGCCCGCGGCATCCGGGTCTGCAACGTCCCGGACTACGGCGTCGACGAGGTCGCCGACCACGCCCTCATGCTGATGCTCGCCTGCTCCCGGGGCCTCGTGCGGACGGAGCGCTCGCTCATCCACTCCCTCCGCCCCTGGGACCACCACGCGGTGAAGCCGGTCCCGAGGCTGGTCGGAAAAACGATGGGCATCATCGGGCTCGGGAGGATTGGCGCCGCCACGGCCCTCCGGGCCCGGGGGCTTCGGATGAACGTCATCGCCTACGATCCCCACCTCCGCCCGGGCCTCGACAAGGTGTTCGGGGTCCCGCAGGTCTCGCTCGACACGCTCCTCGCCCAGAGCGATGTGGTCTCGGTACACACCCCGCTCACCCCCGAGACCCGGCACATCATCAACGCCCGGACCCTCGGGCGGATGAAACCGACGGCGATCCTCGTCAACACGGCCCGCGGGGCGGTGGTCGACACCCACGCGCTGGCGGAAGCCCTCGCCACGGGACGCATCGCGGGCGCGGGGATTGATGTCCTGCCGCAGGAGCCGCCCGACGAATCCGAGCCCCTGATCCGCCTCTGGCGTCAGCGGGACCCCGTGGTCAACCTGATCGTGACACCCCACACGGCCTTTTTCTCCGAGGAGGGGTGCGTGGAGATGCGGACGAAGGCCGCCGAGGAAGTCGCCCGGATCCTGCGGGGCGAGGCACCACGGAACTGCGTGAACCCGCAGTTCCTGAACCCCCAGAGCCTGCGGTAGACGGCTGCCGCTGCGGGGGAAATGCGGCGATCTTACGATCGCCGCTACGGGGTCGGGAGGGCGAGATCGATCGCGACCAGGTTGCCGCCGCTCCTCATTCCGTCCCGCACAAAGAGTCGTCCTCCAGCCCAGGCGGGATGACACCAGTTCTTGCCGCAGACCTGCGCCCGGCCGAGCTCCCGGAAACCGGCGGCGTCGACGGCTCCAAGGATCGCCTCGCCCACGTCGGTCCAGACCAGCAGCCGCGACCCAGACCCGATGAACGCTCCGAATGCGGCATCGGCCGAGGTCGGGAAGAGCCCCTCCTTCGACCAGATCAAACGCCCCGTCGCCGCCTCCAGGCAGATGAGATTCTTTGCCGGCCCCAGCCCGTACAGAAATTCCCCCAGCAGCACGGGGCTTGAAAAGTTCATCGCCGCCTGACGGTTCACCCAGGACCGCTCCACCCTCAGCCCCCCGCCGTCGGCCACGATCCGAAGTCCGACCAAACCCGCCTTGTAGGAGCCGACCACCACCCGGTCCCCCCCGGCCACCAGGGGCGTGGTGACGTTGCGGCCGTACGAGGTGGTGAGGGGATACCTCCACAGGAGCCCCCCGTCGCGCGGCCGCAAGCCGATGACCCCCTCCACCGTGAAGCAGACGATCTGCTCGACCCCCGCGAGCCGCGCGGCGATGGGGGCCGCATACGATGCGAGATCGTCCTGCGATTTCCACGCCACGACGCCGGTTCGCTTGTTGAAGGCCACCACCCCCGCACCGTTCGTGCCCCCGGGGCAGGCGATCAGGAGGTCACCAAGCACGAGCGGCGACGCCGTGTAGCCGTGTTCCGCCGCCCCTGGGACCTTGCTGTCCTCGCCGAGCAACACGGCGCCATACTCCTTCAGGAAGTTCGCCCGCCAGAGAAGCCTCCCCCCCTCGGTCGCCCGGCACTGGAGCTCGCCGCGACACGATTGCACATAGAGACGATCCCCATCGACGACAGGAGTGCAGCGCGGACCCGGCGGGCCCTGTTCGTCGGCAAAACTCTCGTCCACCGGAGAGGACCACAGCTCGCGGCCATCGCGTGAATCAAGGGCGTGAACGATCTCCTTTCCCCCCGCGGCATCCAGGTGGTAGAGGCGCCCACCCGAGACAACGGGGGAGGCAAGCCCGTCCCCCACGCTGAGCCGCCAGGCTGGAGGGGGGTCGGACGGCAGCGTTGCGGGGAGGCTCGAGCCGATGCCCAGCAGCCCGTCCCGGTTGGGCCCGCGCCACTGCGGCCAGTCGGCGGCCGGAAGTGCCAGGGAGCAGAGAAGCCACGCGAGCCCGGCCCCAAAGGCCAGGCGCCTCCCCGCCCGGATCGCGATATCGGGTGCGGAACGCCCTCGGTGGAAGATCGGGAATCTCATCATCAGCAAACCTACGGGTGGCAGGGAATCCGGGGACCCGGGGGCACCCGGGGCGGTGACACGGCACGGCGGCAGGAGCCGCGCGGGATCGACAGGGGGGACGCTCACTTGGCTGCCGCCGCGGCCTTCTCCTGGAAGACGGCGAGATTCTTCTCCAGGACCGCCCGGTCCTTGGGGTCGGTCGCCTTGGCGATCGCCTCATGGATCGTGGCAATCGCCTGTTGCTGCTGCCCCTGATAGAACTGGGCCATGGCCAGGGCCTCCAGCGACACGATGTCCTTGCGGCCGGTGGCGGTGGTCGCCAGCTCCGCGGCCTCCTGGGCCAGTTTCACGTCACGGAAGCGCAGGCGGCCATCGAGCAGGATGGCGAAGGCGAAGGTGGTCGTGGTGGAGGGATCCCCCTTGATGTAGTCGAGGAGCTTCCGCCCCATCTCGGTCGCCTGCTCCTGCGCCCCATAGCTGCAAAGCAGGAGGTACTTCTGGACGACGCTCTGATACACCCGGTCAATCCGCCCTTTGAGAAGCTCCCTCTGCGACTCCGCCAGGTCGAGGGTTCCGGCAAGCACCCGCTCCACGGCGTTGCTCAACCCCAGCAGCGGCGAGCCGACCCAGGCGATCTTCCCCTCCCGGTTCACGATGAAGGCCGTCGGAATGCCGCTGATCTCGTAGTCCCCCATGTAGCGTTGCACGGTGTTCGTGTCGTGATCCGCGGCGACGATGTAGTTCATCTCCTCCCCCTTCTGCATCACGAACGGCTTCACCTCGCCCGGCTCCTCGCTCGAGACGCCGACGACCACCAGCCCCTTCTCCTTGTACTTTTTCTGCAGGGCGGTGAGAGCGGGGATGGAGATGCGGCAAGGGGGACACCACGTCGCCCAGAACTCCACCACATACACATTCGTTCCGCGACCTTGTTTCAGGTCGACCGGCCCCCCCTTGACCCAGGAGAGGATGTCGAGCGGCGGAGCCTCGTCGCCGATGTTTCCGACCGCGCTCGCCCGCGGAACGGCCAGCAGGAGGAGCAGGGCGGACAGGGCAAAACGGGTCGAAAAACTCATAAAATCACACGATAGTCGCACAGGGGTGGGCGGCGGCCCGAAGCCCCTGCCGTAGCCGTTAAATAGACGCTCTAAGGGGGTCAAAGTCAAGGAACCGGCGCGGACTGTCGCGCCCACCCTCCGCCATCCCTGCGCCCCCCTCCCCTGTAGCCACCGACGTCAGTAGGTGGGGCCCGCCCCAGGCGGGCCTCCCCACTCTCCGGCACGCAGGGCCGCCATTGCTCAGCTCCAGCTCAGGGTCCTGCTCACGCCCCCGACCTAGTGACCTCG
>DMJJ01000308.1:0-6082 GCA_003452185.1 Verrucomicrobiales bacterium
TTCCCGTTCGCGAACAAGACCGCAAGCGCATCGATATCCACCCCCCCGTCGCTGACCCTGAACTTCCGCATCTTGAAGATCTCATCCCCCGCCACAAACGTGACGATGTAGTGCGGCGCCGTGCTCCCGTCCGCCGGCATGGAATAGAGGTCGACGTTCCCGGAGACATATCGCCCCCAGTAAAGCGTCCCGTTGTCGAGCAAGAGGACGGCCCCGGCCTGGGCGGCGGGGAGCGTGGGGACGAATCCCTGCGTGGCGAGGGGTTGGGCGGGATCCCCCACGGCGGCATTGAGCGCCTTGCGCACGAGCTGGCGGTTGCTGAAGAAGTAGGCGTAGGCGTCGTCCCGCACGACGTTGTCGTGGTATCCGGTCAGCACGGCACAGTCGTTCGCCAGCTGCTTGGTCCCCGCGGAGAGTGTCCCCCGGACCCGGATGGTGGCGGTGTGGGGGAACTCGGTCCCGCAGACTCCGTGCGTCGACCACCAGTCAATCCCCTGGCCCACCAGGTCGTAGTCGCTGATGCCGCTCGGGTCGTTGATCAGGGTGGCGGGGAGGGTGGCCGCCCTTCCCACCTCAAGACCGGCAAGCATCGTCAGCAAAACCCCCAGGCGTCCAAAACTCTTCATAAAATCAGAAACACGGATGACCCGATCCCCGGCGCGCTCCCGGCTGGCCCCACGAAGGCCACCCGGTCCAAGCCAGCACCATTAGGGTGGCTTGGTGTTCAAAAGTCGAGGCTTCGAGGGTAACGTTCCTGACAGGTCCCAAGGGGCTCCAGCCCGGGACGCCCCGTCCCTCCCCGCTGCCGCCGACAACCCGTTCTACGAGCTGCCCCCGGGAGTCTTACAAGCCTCCCCCCGGCCCCCCTTCGGGAACGGGTACAGCCCGGGGCAACAGCCGTAGGTCTCGTGGAATGCGGTGCTAAAGTGGCTGGGGCTCGAGTACCCGACCGCGAGGGCCACCTCCGTGACGTTCATCCGTCCCTCCCGCAGAAGCTTTGCGGCCAGCTCCATCCGGAGATCCCGGAGACAGGCGGAAATGGTCTTTCCCATCACCGCCGTGAACGTGCGGCTCAGGTAGAAGTGGCTGCACCCGATCCGCCGCCCAAGCTCCTCCAGCCCCGGGGGGGAGGCTGGGTCGGCCGCCAGGATCGCCAGCACCCTCTCCGCGCGGTCCCGGTTGAGGCGCTGCTGGCGGTGACAGAACAACTCCCCCTCCTCGTGCGGGGAAAAGAGGAGCTCGGAGGCAATCTCCAGCGCCTTGGCGCGGTACCAAAGTGGCCGGGCAGACTCCGGTACCGGTGGGGCCTGGAGCTGCGCCGCCATCCGTGTTTGATGCGGGAGGAGCGGACGAACCCCCGAGACCGCCGCCGGAGCCCCCCTGCCACCGAAAACAAACCGCTCCACCCGCGGGTCCATCCCCGGCACCCCCAGGGTGAGGTGGCGGCGCAGGAACCGGCCCGAAAGCTCAATCGTCAGGAATCGATGCCGATCCCCCCCTTTTCGGCATCCCCGAAGCGGAGTGCTCCCGCGAAGGTAGTAGCCCGCCGTCATCGGCCCCAGGCACAACGCCGCGTCGGGGGCCTCCACCTCCCCCCGTCCCTCCAGATTCAGGCAGATCTCGACGCTCTGAGGGTGAAACGCCGCCGACCAGTCCAAATCGGGCCGGAGGTTGAAATCGTGCCACTCCACGCTGCACTCCCCAGCTCCCATCCCCCGGTGCAACGGACGCCACCCCTCCCCGATCGCACTCCAGACGGGAGCCTCCGTAAAGGAGCCCCGCCCTCGACCCCCGGATCCCATGCCCGTCGGCTGGCGCAACATCCCCCCACTCTTCCTCACATGAGACTCTGTCTCAAGTGGAAAACCCCCCCCCGGGTCTGCCGGGGGGGGGAGTGGGGCTGCCGAGCTTGACTCCTGGGGCGCACTTCCCGGGTAATGGGCTGAGGGTGACCGACCTAAGGACCATTCTGCGATTTGGCTGGCCGTATCTTCGGCGCTACAAGGCCCGGTTTCTGGCCGGAATTCTCCTGGGCCTGGTTTTTTCCGCCACCCATGGGGTGATCCTGCAGGTGACCAACGTCGTCATGCAGCGTCTGGACCCTGAGCCGCCCAAGGCTGCGGTGGTGGCCCGGGCGACCCCGGAGGGGGTGTCGGTCGCGGGTCCGGCCGGGGGAGTGTGGGACGGGGTTCGTCGCCAGGTCACCTCGCTGCGGGAGGCGGGGGATCGGCTTCTGGATCCATGGCTTCCCCGGAGCGGGCGGCCGATGACGACGCGCGAGGTGGTGGGGGTGTTGCTCCTTTTTCCGCTTCTGATGGCGGCGCGGGGCTACACGGGCTACCTGAGCAGCTACTGCCTCGGATGGGTGAGCGAGCGGGTGATCAACGACCTGCAGGTCGATGTGCTCCGGAAGCTTCACACCCTTTCCCTCGATTACTTCAACCGGTCGACCATGGGGGATCTTTCCGCGCGGGTGCAGACCGACACCGCGTGGCTTCATCGCACCCTCAGCCTCGGGCTGTCCGACCTGGTGAAGGAGCCCGCCACGGTGCTCTTTCTGTTCCTCGTGCTGCTGGTCAACGACTGGCAGATCACCCTCTTTCTGACCCTGGTGCTCCCGCTCTGCATGGCCCCCATCGTCCTCCTGGGGCGGAAGATCCGGAAGGCGGCCGAGGGTGGGGTGGCGACCAAGGTGTCGCAGACCAGCCTTTTGTTCGAGGTGCTGAGCGGGATCCGGGTTGTGAAGGCCTTCAACCTCGAGGGGCGCCAGACCGAGCGGTTTAGCGACCATGCCCGCGACCTCGTTCGCTACGGGATGAAGGGGGTTCAGGCCAAGGAGCTCGTGAACCCGATCCTCGAGACCCTCATCGCCCTCGTGACCGGGATCCTCGTGGTATTGCTCTTCCGGAGCGGCCATTCCACTCGCGAGATGCTCGCATTTCCCCTGGGACTTGGCCTCGCGATCACCCCGCTGAAGAAGATCGCGGGACTCCACGTCCTCTTCGAGCAGTCGAGCGCCGGGGTGCGCCGGCTTGGGGAGATCCTCGAGGAGCGTCCAACGGTCCGGGAGCCCGAGCATCCGGTGAAGCCCGCCCCGTTCTCCAGGGGGATCTCCTTCGACGCCGTCTCGTTTGCGTATGCCGACCGGCCCGTTCTTCAGGAGCTGAGGCTCGAGATCCCCCGGGGGCAGCGGGTCGGCGTGGCCGGCGAGAGCGGCTCCGGCAAGAGCACGCTCCTCAACCTCCTGTTTCGCTTCTACGACCCGACCCATGGGCGGATCCTCCTCGACGGGGTCGACCTCCGGTCAATGAGCATGTCGGATCTCCGGATGCAGATGGCCCTGGTCAGCCAGGAGATCGTCCTGTTTGACCAGACCGTGGCGGAGAACATCGCCTGCGGGCGGCTGGGGGCGTCGCGTGCCGAGATCGAATCGGCGGCCCGGGCCGCCTTCGCCCATGAGTTCATCGCGGCCCTCCCGCACGGGTACGACACCCGGATCGGCGAGCGCGGTGTCACCCTCTCCGGTGGGCAGCGACAGCGCCTGGCCATTGCCCGTGCCTTTGTCCGCAACGCGCCGATCCTCGTCCTCGATGAGGCGACCGCCTCCCTGGACTCCCAGTCCGAGTCCGAAGTCCAGGCCTCGATCGACGCCCTGGCCGAGAAGCGGACCGTGATCTGCGTCGCCCACCGGCTGAGCACCCTGGCGAACATGGATCGCATCCTGGTCCTGGAAAAGGGCCGCATCGTGGAGGACGGGCCGTTCGATCTCCTTCTTCGCAGCAACGGCCTGTTCGCCGCGATGGCCCGGAAGCAGGGCCTTTGACTCATGAACACCGCACGACCCGTCCGCCTCCTCACGGCGGCGCTGCTCGGGGGGGGCCTCTCCCTCCAGGCCGCCTCGCTTGAACTCCATCTGGCCCCCGGTGGCAACGACCAATGGACCGGGCAGACTCCGGAGCTGCAGGGGCCTTCCGGGCCTCTCGCATCGCTTCCCGCCGCGCTCAAGCGGGCCCGTGGGCTGCGGATGGAGCATCCGGCGGACGGAATCCGGATCCTCGTGCACGGCGGGACCTACTGGCTGACTGAGCCGATGGTCCTCGGGCCCGAGGACTCGGGGCTCTCGCCCTCGGCCCCGCTGGAAATCACCTCCTATCGGGAGGAGCACCCGGTGTTCAGCGCCGGGCTGCCGGTTCGAAACTGGCACCCCGTCGAGGGCCGCATCCCCCACCTCTGGGAGGGGGAGGTGGCGCGCGGCCCCGGCCCGCGGGGGGTGGTCCGGTCGTTCTTCGTCAGCGGGGAGCGCCGCACCCGTGCCCGAACCCCGAATGAGGGATACTTTCGCATCGATGGGCCGAGTCCCACCGGCAAGCCGATGCAGCTCCGGTTCCACGGGGCGGACATCAAGGGGGAGTGGGCCGCCGATGACGTGGAGGTGATCGCGCTCCTCGCCTGGTCCGACACACGGATGCTCCTCCAGGAGGTCGATGCCCGCCAGCATCTGGCCTTGCTCGGGGGGGAGCCTCGTCCCTCAAACCGGGAGGCCAACGCCCGGTACTTCGTCGAGAACGCCCCCGATGGGCTTGATGCCCCCGGGGAGTGGCAGTATGACGACACCCGGGGGGTCATCCGCTACATCGCCCGGGAGGGGGAGGATCCCCGCCGGTTGGAGACCGTGGCCGGGGGGCTCGGTGTGATTCTCCGTTTGCAGGGGGATACCGCTGCGGGCCGCCCTTTGCACGACGTCCTGCTCCGGGGGCTGACCTTTTCCCACACCGACTGGACGCTCCCGTCGGGCGGTTTTGCCGATACCCAGGCGGCGGTCGACATCCGGGGCGACATCCGCGCCGAGGGGGCGCTTCGGTGCACCCTCGAGGGATGCCGGCTCGTGCACCTCGCGGGCTATGGCCTGGAGCTCGGCAGGGGATGCCAGCAATGGCGGGTGGTGGGCAACGAACTCGGCGACCTCGGAGCGGGGGGGATCCGCATCGGAGTCCCGTCGATCCTCGGGGATGCCGCCTCCCAGACTCACAGCCACTGGATTACCGACAACGAGATCCATGACGGGGGGAAGGTTTTCCACGCCGGAATCGGCGTCCTGGGATTCCACACCGGCACGAATCACATCGCCCACAACCATATCCACCACTTCAACTACACCGCCATCTCGCTCGGGTGGAACTGGGGTTACCGCGACACCCCGTCGCGGGCGAATCTCGTCGAGTTCAACCATCTTCACGACATCGGACAGGGGATCCTCAGCGACATGGGGGCGGTCTATACCCTCGGGCCCCAGCCGGGTACCGTGATCCGGAACAACCTCATCCATAATGTGGACAGCTTCACCTATGGGGGCTGGGGGCTCTATCCCGACGAGGGGAGCACCGGAATCCTTTGGGAGAACAATGTCGTCCACCATTGCAAGAGCGCCGGGTTTCACCAGCACTACGGGAAGGAGAACATTGTCCGGAACAACATTTTCGCCTTTGGCCGGGAGCACCAGGTGATGAGAACCCGCGACGAGGAGCACCTCTCGTTCTATTTCACGAACAACATCGTCTGCCTCGACTCCGGGAAGCTCCTGGGGGATGGGTGGAAGAACGACCGCTTCGTCATGGAGGGGAACCTCTACTGGGATTTTCGCCCGGGGGCTGACGCCGGCAAGCTTCGCTTCACAACCCTTTCTCTCGAGGAGTGGCGTCGTCGGGGGCATGACCTCCGGTCCGTGGTGGCAGACCCGCTCTTCGAATCGGTGGAGCGGAATGACTACCGGCTCCGCCCGGGATCCCCGGCGCTCGCCCTTGGGTTCCATCCCATCGACCTCACCGACGTTGGGGTTCGTCCGCTGGGCCGCCGTGGGGCTCCGTGAGCGGGTGGGAATTCAACAGCCGGGGAGAACGTACCCCGACCCCACCCGCGAACATCCGGGTCCCATCCGTGGTTAAACCCCCGCCTCGGCCAAGGTGGAGTCAAGCAGCTCGAGCGGCACCCGACATCCCCACTTCACGCTCCCGATCCGTTCCGCCAGTACGAACTTCACCTCGCCTGCGGAGACTTTCTTGTCGAGCTTCATCGCTTCGAGGAG
>DMJJ01000308.1:6210-7503 GCA_003452185.1 Verrucomicrobiales bacterium
ATCCGGGTCCCATCCGTGGTTAACCCCCCGCCTCGGCCAAGGTGGAGTCAAGCAGCTCGAGCGGCACCCGACATCCCCACTTCACGCTCCCGATCCGTTCCGCCAGTACGAACTTCACCTCGCCTGCGGAGACTTTCTTGTCGAGCTTCATCGCTTCGAGGAGCCGTCGTTGATGGGCTGCGGTGAGACGGATGGAGACCGGGAGGCCGGCGGCCTGAAAGAGCTTGCGGATCCGCTGCGACTCGTCGGCCCCCAGACCGGTGAGCTTGTTTGAGAGCCGGGCCGCGAGCACCTGCCCGATCGAGATCGCCTCCCCGTGCAGGTACTTTCCGTACCCCGCCGTTGCCTCGATCGCGTGGCCGATGGTATGGCCGAAGTTCAGGATCGCCCTCAGGCCCGACTCCGTCTCGTCCTGGCTGACGACTTCCGCCTTGATCTCGCAGGAGCGGGCGATGATCCGGGTCAGGATGCCGGTCTCCCGACGAAGGATCCTGGGCATCGATTGTTCAAGGAGTCGGAAGAGCGGGGCGTCGTAGATGATCCCGTATTTGATGATCTCGGCCAACCCGGCCCGGAACTCGCGCGGGGGAAGGCTCCTCAGGGTATCGAGATCGCACAGGACCAGGCGGGGTTGGTAGAAGGCGCCGACCAGGTTCTTGCCGGCCCGGAGATTCACCCCGGTCTTCCCGCCGACCGAGCTGTCGACCTGGGAGAGAAGCGTCGTGGGGACCTGGATGAACGGGATTCCTCGGAGGTAGGTCGCGGCGACAAACCCTGCCAGATCCCCGACCACCCCCCCTCCCAGGGCGATGAGCGTCGACTTTCGTTCCAGCCGGTGTGACGCGAGGGCATCATAACAGGCACCCACCGTCTTGAGGCTTTTGGCTGTCTCCCCTGCCGGCACGGTGACCAGCACCGTGTCGACCCCGGCGGCCCGAAGACTCCGGACAACCGTCGCGGCATAGCGTCCCGGGACATTCCGGTCGGTGACGATCGCCGCCCGGCCGCCAAGGCCAAGGGCCTTGTACGCTGGGCCAATCCCGGCAAGGAGCCGGGTGCCGATCTGGATCTGGTAACTGCGGGAGCCGAGGGCGACAGGGACTTTCTGCATGCGGCGGCGAGCATAAACCCTCCCGCCGGATTAGGAAAGCGATCGGTTGTCCTTGCTCCCAGAATGGGTGCGATTGAACCCGGGTGAGGGCGAATTCGGGCACACGGCTCCAACACGACCTGCGTGCGCCTCCCACGGGAGACCCCACGCGCATCCACGCTTGCCGGTTGGGCAACCGGCGC
>DMJJ01000382.1 GCA_003452185.1 Verrucomicrobiales bacterium
CCCGGCGAAGTACACCGCCGCCCCCATCCCGGCCGACATCCCCCGCCGGGCGACCAACGCCCCCTCATCGATCGGCTCCCGCGTGATCAAAAGCTCGGTTTGCATCCCCATGGCTGAATCCACCCAGCACCCTCTCACCCCCCCTGAACCGGAGGGAACAGGGAGACCTCGTCCCCGTCCGCCAACACCCGGTCCCGGGCCGCGTAGTCAACCCCCACCGCCACCAGGGCGCATCGGTCGGCGGCCGCAAGCCTCGGATGCCGCGCCATGAGTCGGGCGAGCAGCACCGACACCGAGGCCCCCTCAGGCACCTCCTCCACTCCCCCATCGCAGCCGGCCAGGTCGCGAAAATAGGAGAAGAACTGAACCTTGATCCTCATCTCAACCTCCCCCCCCCCTTCCCCAACACCCCCACAAACGGGATGTTCCGATGCCGCTCCGCATGGTCCATCCCATACCCCACCACGAAGAGGTCAGGGATCCGGAACCCGACATAATCCGCCTCCACCCGCTCCACCCGCCGCGCCGGCTTGTCCAGGAGCACACAGGTGCGAATCTCCGCCGGCCTCAGCCGACGGATCCGCGCCAGCACCCCCTTGAGCGTCCTCCCCGTGTCCAGGATATCGTCCACCACCAACACGTGCCTCCCCCGCACATCGAGCCGGAGATCCTTCGTGAAGGAAAGCCGCTGTGAAACCGTTCCATCCCCATAGCTCGACACCCCGATGAAATCGAGTCGCAGGGGGAAGGAGAGATGCCTCAGGAGGTCCGCGATAAACATCACCGTGCCGCTCAGCAGCGACACCACCACCACCTCCCGGCCTCCGTAGTCCTTCTCGATCGCCCGCGCAAGGGAACGAACCCGCCTCGCGATCTGCTCCGGGTCGATCAGCAGGCTCCCCACCTCCCCGCGCCACCGGGCAGGCACCGGGCGCAGCCGGTCAATCGTTGCAGGGGGGGAAATCATGAATCAATGCAGGAGACAACCCCAGGCCTGGAATCCGGGCCCCGCCAGCCCGCCGGGGCCCTGACCCTGACGCGCCCCGGGGAAGGCGACCCGTGCAGACCGCCCGGGTCAGATGTGCTTGGAATCGGAGTGATCCTTTTCCGTATACCCCGACTCCTGCCGCTTGAAATTGACCTCGTTCTTCTTCACGTAGGCCTGGAAAACGTCGTCCGCACTCATCCCCAACACCTGCGCCAGGCTGATCAGGAAATGAAACAGGTCAACCACCTCAACCCGCGCGTTCTGCTCGTCAAACTTCTGATACTTCGCCCACCACTTCCACGGGACACTATCCGTCAACTCCGCCATCTCCTGCGTCATCGCCCGTGTGTAGTTCAACACCCATCGCGTCTTCTCCTCCTCGGACATCCCGTCGGTCTTCACCCCGATCCGGAGGTTCAACGCCCTCTGCATGCGAAACAGTTCTCTCAGCTGGTCAGATTCGGGATGATCCATGCCCTGACTTTCCCCGCCCCGGCGCCCACCGGGCAATAAAAAAAGCCGGACCTTTCGGTCCGGCTTTGAGGTAGCAATCGTTTCGATTACTTGCGGCGGCGGGCCAGAAGGGCCAGGCCGGCTCCCGTCAGACCCAGAAGGGCCATCGTGGAGGGCTCGGGCACCTGCACCGCAGTGATCTTCAGGTAGGGGATGCACTTGTCCGGAGCAGACACGGAGCCATCGGAGTCCTTGATCAGGCTGTAATCTCCGATCGACCAACCGGACGGGTTCGAAACCTCAGCATGGTTGTCGGTCGCTTCCAGCGTCACACTCAGGTCATTACCACCCAGGACGGTCGCCACAACCCAATACGTGGTGTTCGCATTGAGGAGAGCCGCACCGGCCGAGTTGTAGTTGATCACCCCAGGGTGAAGGTTGTCACTGACGGTCGTCGGACCATACAAGGGATCAATCAGGCTGCCAGGAGCGCTCCCGGCAGAATCCCAGATCTGCACCCGGAACTTCGCCCCCTGCTCGGAAGCAGAGGAGTTCCAAATGGCGTTGACCACGGACAGATAAACCTGATCGATCTTGTAGCCGCCCGCGAAAGACCCAGTGGTGAAGCTGACTTCCCACGCCATTTTATCCATGATGGGGAAGGGCTTGCAGTTGGTGTTCTTCTCGTTGGCGAAGTTTGATACCACGTCGCCCCATGCATAGCCCATGGGGAGCAGTGATAACATACTGATATGAAGGATTTTCTTCATGGGTTCCACTTCACGGCGATGTTGGTTGTTTACGTCTCTGATCGTTCGTGCACGATTTTGAATGAACGGACAGCCGGGCCATCGGCTGAACCACTCAACCGGCCCACTCGCCAACTTGAAACTGACACGCCATCGCCGATCGTGTCTGGCTTACTGCAGTCGAGTGCGCCTGTCGATCTAGAGTGATGGGCACAGTTGTAGGGAAAAATGGGTTCGGAGGCAAGACCTTTTTAAAAGAATATCAGGGAGAACCACACCCCCAGAAAACATCGGTATTCAGGCCGTTTTTCGCACTTTTGCCAAGTCTCCAATTCCCCCGAAACAGACCTCCGAAAAGAACCGAAGGGGAAAATAATTCCCCATCGTTCCCAACATCGCTCCGAGTCCCTGAAAACAAGAGTTTTAGGACGCGAAAGAGTCTCGAGAAAAAGCCGAACCAAATCGGGGAGGAACCCCACATCCCGTGTCGAGATCACGGCAGGATGTGGCCGATGACCAGGGATCGTCTCCACCCCTCCCCCCCCACACACGGCGGAGGGGTGGGTTCAGAGTCAGGAGGCCGACCCCTTGGATTGCGCGGAACCGGGACTCCGATTCACTTCCGCTTCCCGTTTCCGTTCCAAGGGTTGCCACCCGCATGGGCGACAGGCAGACTCCCCCCCTCCGAATGCGCGAAACACTCCGCACCTGGGTAGAAACCTTCGAGACGTTCATCCTCGAGGTGATCCTCGAAGACCGTCCCGGGAAGCGGGCCGCCGTCGCCCGATGGGTCCTCCACGGGCTTTCCTTCATCTTTGCCCTCGCCGTGAAGCTCCGGCGATTCCTCTACGAAACCCGGCTCCTTCGCGACTCCACCCTCGGGGTCCAGGTCATCGCGATCGGGAATCTGACGGTCGGGGGGACGGGGAAAACTCCCGTGGTGGAAAAGTTTGCCCGTGAGCTGAAGAACCAGGGAAGAACCGTCGCGATCCTCTCCCGCGGCTACCGCTCCAAGCCCCCGCCCCTCTCCCGCAGGCTGGTCAACAAGCTCCTCCTCCGGGACGACCGCACCCCGCCGCGCGTGGTCTCCGACGGGAAGTCGCTCCTGCTCGACTCCGAGACCGCCGGCGACGAGCCTTACATGTTGGCTTCCAACCTCAAGGACGTCGTCGTCCTGGTCGACAAAGACCGGGTCAAGAGCGGGCGGTACGCGATCGAAAAGTTCGGCTGCGACACCCTCCTGCTCGACGATGGATTCCAATACTGGCGACTCGCCGGTCGACGTCGCGACATTGTCCTCATCGACTATCAGCAACCCTTCGGCAACGAACACCTCCTCCCCCGTGGAACGTTGCGCGAACCCCCCTCCCACCTCAGCCGCGCCAGCTACGTCTTCATCACCAAAAGCGACGGCAACACCGGCGAGCTCCGGGCCCGGATCGCCAAGCTCAACAGCGGCGCCGGTGTCATCGAGTGCGAGCACCATCCCCTCTACTTCGAGGATGTCTTCACCGGCGAGCAGCACGGCCTCGACCTGATCCGCGGCATCAAGGTCGCCTCCCTCAGCGGGATCGCCCAGCCGCAGAGCTTCGAGAAGTCGCTCATCCGGCTCGGCGGGGAACTCGTCTACTCGAAGCGTTTCGCCGACCACCATCGATTCACCCAGCAAGAGGTCCTCAACGCCATCAATCGCAGCAAGAAGCGCCAGGCTGCCGCGATCATCACCACCCAGAAGGATGCCGTCCGGTTTCCCAAGGTCGACCGTCGCGACCTCCCGATCTACTTCATGCGCGTGGAGATCAAGATTCTCAAGGGGGCCCGCGACTTCAACGAGTGCGTCCGCCAGATATGCTTTCGGTGATCCTCGACCGCACGCTGGCCCTTCTGGCCCGGCTCCTCATCGCCCTGCTCCAGGGGCTGCCCCTTGCCTGGGTTGCCCGGATCGGCCGCACCCTCGGGGGACTCGCCTACCATCTCGACGCCCGCCACCGGAAGGTCGCCATCCGCAACCTCCAGCTCGCCCTGCCCGGCCGGATGACCCCCTCAACCGCCCGGGACTGCGCGAGGGAGAACTTCCGGCGGATCGGCGAAGGGTTCGCCTGCCTCGTCAAGACCGCCACGCTCTCCGACGCCGAGCTCGCCCCGCACCTCGAGGTCGATCTCCCGCCGTCGCTCCGCCCCCAGCTCCAGGCCCTCAAGAGCCGGTCGATCGTTGCGGCGATCGGCCACTTCGGAAACTTCGAGCTCTACGCCCGCGTTCTGCATCAGTTCCCCGGTTACACCGGGGCGACCACCTATCGGGGACTCCGCCAACCCTCCCTCAACCGCCTGATGCAGTCGCTCCGGGAGCGCTCCGGCTGCCGGTTCTACGAGCGACGCACCGACGCCGGCGCCCTCCGGGCCGCCCTTTCCAACGGGGGGGTTCTCCTCGGCCTCCTCGCCGACCAGCACGCCGGCGATCGCGGACTCCCCCTGCCCCTCTTCGGTCGCATCTGCTCCACGAGCGCCGCCCCCGCCCTCTTCGCCCTCCGCTACCAAGCCCCCCTCCTGGTCCCGATCTGCTACCGAGTGGGGCCTCTCCGGTGGCGCATCGAGCTCGGCGACCTGATTCCCACCCACACCCCCGCGGGTGAGCCCCGGACCCCCGAGGAGCTCATGGCCGAGGTCACGAGGTCGAGGAGGTGGC
>DMJJ01000448.1:0-614 GCA_003452185.1 Verrucomicrobiales bacterium
CAGCTCATACTCGCTGAGATCGGGGTAGTTCGAAAAATCGTTCACCATCAACATCCCGTCGCACACCCGGTCCCCGGCCACCCCGGAGACGCGCCCGGCCCCGAGGTCTGCCTCAAAGGAGGAAATGTGGGCCACGGAGGCGTTGAACGTCGCATCTCCAAACCGCGTGAGCGCCTCCATGGAAGCCATCAGGAACGAGCCGCCTCCGGCCAGATAGTTCGTCAGGGTGGTGATCTCCGCCGCGCTGATCGAGGCGTAGAGATCCATGTCGTTGATCCGCCAGACTACGACCCGGTAGGGCTGAAGAGCCTCCAGCGAGGGTGCCCCAAGGGTCGCGTGATCCCAGATGTCAAACGACACCCCCGCAGCGGCGATGGCCGAGGTGTAGGCGGTCACCGGGATATCCACCGACCCAAGGAGCAGGTCGGGGCTGTAGGCGTCGACGAGCAGCAGGGTCTTCGGCTTCGGGGAGACGAAGGTGAACTGTGCCCCCCCGGCGTTGTTGGTCCGGAGGTTTCCGGCCTCATCGGCCGAGACCACCACGTAGTGATAGGTGCGCTCGGGGAGCAGGCGCCCCAGGGGAACCGCGTGCTGGAGCTCCAGGGAGCGGTTTG
>DMJJ01000448.1:853-3736 GCA_003452185.1 Verrucomicrobiales bacterium
CAAACCGCTCCCTGGAGCTCCAGGGAGCGGTTTGTAACGCTCTGGCCAAGGCTCGCCGTCAGGCCATAGTAGACCATGGAGGTGGCCGGCTCATCGGTCGTCCAGAGGATGCTCGTGCTGGCGAAGACGTTCGTGGCGGCGACCTCGGTGATCAGCGGCGGGAGCAGGTCGATCCGGGCGGTCTTCGAGGCACTGCCATACGTGGCCGTCACGGTGTCGCCGTGGGCCACCTGGAGCCGGCCGTCGGGTGTCGCGTGACCGCTGACCGTGGCCACCGTCCCCGTGAAGTAGATGGAGAGCGTCCCGGGGTGGAGCGTGATCCGCTCCCCAAGAGGCTCGGTCGTGCTGACCACCCCCACCTCCAGCGAAGGCCTCCCGCCGGCATTCGGATCGAGCACCGCAATCCGCATCACCGAGGGGGCGGTGTAGGCCCCCCGATCCAGGAGGACCGCAGAGACCCCCTCCCCCGGCAACGAACCGGAGACCACCAGGGCAAAGTCCTGATCCACACTGGCGGTGTCGATGCGGGAATCCTGCGGGACGTTGCGCGCAACCACCCGCACGACATACTCGCCAGGGATCGGCAGCGCCAGGTGCACCCCCTCGACATTGTTCAGGCTGTCGACACCCAGAGCGTTCGGGATCGACTCGCCATCCTGGAACTGGTTCCCGTGATAGACGGTCCCGTCCGGTCCCACGACCTCGAGGTCGAGATCGTTCACGAGCGCGGGAATCGCCCCCGGGAACCCCGGCACGTCCGTGTAGGCCAGGGTGAACTTGAGCGGCTCCTCGGCACTCAGCACCACCACCCGGTACTCATAGACCTGCCCGGTATGAAGCAGCACCGTCTGGTCGATGAACCGGGACTCCCGGGTGGGCGAGGCGATGAGGCCCGTGAGGTCGATCCTCCCCCACCCCTCATCGTTATTCGGAATGGGACCCGTGCCAAACTGGTCATCCATGTCGACCGCGGAATTGATCAATGCGGCCTTCACCAGGGCGGGAGAGGGCTTGTTCCCAAAAAGCTCCCGGTAGTACTGCACAAACACGGCCGCGGCTCCGGAGGCATGGGGTCCGGCCTGGCTCGTGCCCCCCTGGTACATGTAGTTGTCGGAGATCGCGGCCCAGGCATTCTCGTCGGTCGCAAAGCTCGATTTCAACGAGGCGATCCAGGTGCCCGGCGCCACCACGTCCGGCTTGATCCGGCCATCCTCGCACGGCCCGCGGCTCGAGAAGTCGGCCACCACGTCCACCCCGTCGGCGTAAATCAGGAGGTCGGGCCGGTCATTCTCCGAGGCCCCGGTGGCGATCACGTTCTTCGCCACAGCCGGGCTGTCCATGGTCTGCGACCCCGGACCTGCATTGCCGGCGGAGAACTCCAGGATGTACTGCTGGTCCCCAGGCGTGAGGGCATCGGCATCCCGCACCAACCCGTCGAACTCGGCCGCATTCAGATCGTAGCGCCCCTGGGTGTCATCCCCCCAGCTGTTGCTGCCGATGTCGGCCCCGGCGCGCACGGCGTCGCGGGTGAGGCTCTCGTTGGAGGGAGGGGCCTGGAATCCGCCGGCATCGTCAAAGATCCGCTGCCCGATGATCTCCACGCCGGGAGCCACGCCAAGGCCGTACAGAAAACCATTCTCGTCGGTCTCACCCACCGCCCCGTTTCCCGCGATGATCCCCGTGACATGGGTCCCGTGGCTGTGCCCGTCGGAGGCATTCTCCAGATCCCCGTAGTAGAACAGGGAGACCACACGGCCCGCGATGTCGGGATGCAGGTTCGAAAGATCCCCCGTGTCGATCCCGCTGTCGGCCACCGCCACGCGGACTCCGCTTCCGTCAAATCCGAGCGACTGGGTCCAAAGCTTCTGCGCCCCCCCATCGCCGGCGACGATCTTCGAGGAGACCTCATCCACCAACCGGAGCCGGGGGGCAGGCTCCACCCAGAGCACGGCCGGGGAGGCCAGGAGGGCCTGGAGGCTCCGGCGGTGGACAACCCCGCGCAGGAGTCCGCCGAACCGCCTCGCCCCGGCCCGTTGCTCCACCTTCTCAAAGAGCCCCTCCACGGCAGCCCGCTCCGGGCCGGTGGCCGCCGGGGAAAGAAGGATCCCAACCGGGCGGGTCTCACCCGCCGGCAGGTTCCTCATCCATGACTCAACCAGGGAGTGAACCTTGTGGCCGGGGCGGAATTCCCCCACCCACCGGACGTACGGCAGGGAGCGGACCGAGGCCAGCGAGGCCCCCGTAAGCCGGGAGACAAATGCATCCTCCGGAACGTAGGTCAGCGGTTCCACCCCGTGGGCCCGCAACTCGGCTTGCCACGCCGGATCGAACCGACCGGTGAACTGCACGAGGTAGAGCCCCGAGACCCCCTCCACCCCCTGTGGGGCTGGGGCGGCGACGGGATTGGCAGGCCGGGGCGGGGTGAGGAGGGTCTCGTTCCTGAGACGGATCGGCTTCTCCTCCCCATACAGCATGCAGGCCAGGGCCCAGATGAGGAGAGCCGGGGCGGGCCGGAGGATGCGCGAGGCAGGGCGCAAAACGACGTTCACAGCCAGACGGTAATCGCGAAGCAGGGTTTAGACAAGTCACAGACTGAGACACCCCGCGCCCCCCCCTTCAAACGAGAAGCCCGGGGCCGAAGCCCCGGGCGTTTCCAATCCAAACCGCATCCGGCGGACGTACCCTTGCTTAGTACGAATCGCTCAGCGTGTGGTTGGTCTCCGTTGCCACATTGGGGCAGGCGACCTTCGTGTCCACCGCGTTGATGCTGTAGTCGACGGTCTCGTCAGCCGGGCACTTCGGGGCGACCTTGATGTAGAGCGTGGCTCCATAGAGGTCGGTCGCGGTCGGAACCGCCGTCCCGGTCTTCTTGTACTCGAGCGC
>DMJJ01000351.1:0-11287 GCA_003452185.1 Verrucomicrobiales bacterium
GCATCCAGCGTATACTTCAAGGTCTGCGCGGGCAGATCGGCATCGGTCGCCGTGGCCGTGAAGGTCAGCAACACCCCCTCGTTCACACTCTTGTTCCCGATCGCCGCCAACACCGGCGCCACGTTCACCTCATTCACCGTCACTTGGATCGTCTCGAACGCACTCAACGCAGGGGTCCCGTCATCCGTCACGCGCACCGTGATCGCGTAGGTCCCGGGCCCTTGCGCCTCCGTCGGCGTCCAGGTGAAGAGTCCACCCGCGGTAATCGATGCACCCGCTGGCGCTCCTGCATCCAGCGTGTACTTCAAGGTCTGCGCGGGCAGGTCGGCGTCGGTCGCCGTCGCGGTAAACGTCAGCAACACCCCCTCGTTCACACTCTTGTTACCGATCGCCGCCAGGACCGGCGCCACGTTCACTTCGGTCACTACAACGTCGAAGCTCTGGGTCACCGAGAGGCTGGGTGTTCCGGAGTCGAAGACCCGGAGGGTGATGGTATTGGTCGAGGGCCCCTGAGCCTCCGTCGGCGTCCAGGTCAGGACACCATTGGTGGAATTCAAGGCCACACCGGTCGGGGCCGAAACCAGCGCGAAGGTGAGGCTTTGCGCGGGCAGGTCGGCATCCGAAGCGGTGTTGGTCACGGTCAAGGTCGTCAGCTCCGCCAACGTCTGGTTGGTAGCCACCGTGAGGCTCGGTGGAGTGTTGCTCTCCGTCACGATGATCGTGAAGCTCTGGGTGGCGGCAAGACTCGGAGTCCCGTTGTCGAACACCCGGAGCGTGATCGTGTTGGTCGAGGGCCCCTGGGCCTCCGTCGGCGTCCAGCTCAGAACTCCGCTCGTTGGATTGAGGACCACGCCGGCCGGAGCCGAGAGCAGCGCAAAGGTGAGCAGGTTTGGGGGAAGATCCGCATCCGAGGCCAAGTTCGTCACCGTCAGGGAGACAAGCTCCGCCACGACCTGGGTAGGGGGAACCGTCAGGAGAGGGGCCACGTTCACCTCGTTTACCGTGATGTTGATCGTCTCCGCCCCGCTGAGTGGCGGGGTCCCGTTGTCCCGGACCCGCACGGTCAGGGAGTAGACGCCGGGGCCCTGGGCCTCGGTCGGGGTGAAGGTGAAGAGCCCCGTCACGGGATCGATCGAGGCACCGGCCGGAGCCCCCGGGTCGAGGGAATAGGTCAGGGTGTTGGCGGGAAGGTCGGCATCGAAAGCCGTGGCGGTGAAGCTCAGGGTGGAACCCTCGTTGACCGACTGGTCGAGGAGCGGACTGAGCTGCGGGGGGGTGTTTACCTCGGTGACGGTGACGTGGAGGGTCTCGAAGGCGCTGCGAGCCGGCGTTCCATTGTCGGTCACCCTCACCGTCAGGGTGAAGACCCCGGGGCCGTCGGCCTCGCCGGGGGTCCAGGAGAAGAGCCCGCTCGAGGGATTGATCAACGCCCCGGCCGGAGCCCCGGGGTCGAGAGAGAAGGTCAACGTCTGGCCTGCGTCAGGATCCGATGCCACGGCGGTGAACTGGAGGGGGGTCCCTTCCGCGACCGTCCGATCCCCAATCGGCTGCAGCACCGGACTCCCGTTTGTCACGGTGCCAAAACTGTTCGCCGCCCGCGGGGTGGGCGTGGACATGAAGACGAACGGGACACCGTTGCCGTCGGGCCACCGGCCCTGGCTGATGTCGTTGGTCTGGGCTCCGAACTGGATCAGGTCGATGTTCGTTCCGTTGGGGGCGTAGAGGGCGATGGTCTCCCCGGCCTTGCTCAGGTTGAAATTAACGTGCAGATCGGGCGAGGAGGCGGGGTTGTTCTGCGATGAGTTCTTGTCGGCCCACACGAGGAGATACCCGTTGGCAGGAACCACGTACCCCGCCGGGATGGCAAACTGGGCCGGGGTGTTGGTGTTGTTCGCAAGGGTGTACCCCGTGAGGTCGATTGGGGTGACCCCCGCGTTGTACAGCTCGAACCAGTCGTCGAACTTCCCGTTGAGCGGGTTTCCCAGGGTATGGGTGTTCGAGGCCATCCACTCGTTGATGAACAGGGGGGAATTGGGGTAGGCGATGTTGTTGGTCCCGCCCGGCGTCGCATAGTAGAAGCGGGTGCGCTTGTTCGGCTTTCCATCCGGGAAAGCCCCGTAGCTCCGGTCGCTGTTGACCAGGGTGTAGTTCAGGTAATCGAGGATGTTCGTTGTCCCGCCCGCCACCTGGGAGAGCACCACCGTGCCGCTCAAGGCCGGGATCGCCACGCTGGAGTGAAGCTCCGTGGCGGTCGACTCCGACCCGCTTCCATCCAGGTACACAAGGCGGAATTCCCCTGGATTCAGGCTCATGGAGGGGAAGGCCCAGGAGGTCAGGTTCGAATACGTGGCCGAGAGATAGCAGCCGGCAAGGCTGACCGGGGCGGCACCGCTGTTGTAAAGCTCCACCCAGGGGTGGTGATGTCCGAAACGATCCGTGACGCCGGAGAGGTTCGCGGGCTGAACCTCGTTCAGCCAGAGGGAGGGGAAGGCGAGGAGCACCCGGGCGTTGGCATTCGTGGCCCCGGGGGTGTAGCTCGCCGTGCTGTAGGTGACGGTCGGCGGGGCGATGGTCGGGTTCGTGTCGATCCATCGGCCCGAGGTCCGGACGGTCAGGGTGCCGCCGGCCGGGTTTTCCAGGTACCAGTAGCTCAGGGTGTACGTGCCGCTGAGCGCCCCGGTGGTCTGCCAAATCGAGCTGTTCTTGGTCGTCCCGCCCGCCGAGGCCACGAGATGCAGGCTCGAGGCGCCGGAGTGCTTCTGCTGCGTCGAGATCGTCGACGCGCTGTTGTTGCCATCGCTCCCGATGACCCATTCAACGCCAAGCGGGGTCTCGAAGTCGCCGTTCCCAAGCAGGTTCGCCCCCGCCTCGGGAACGCTCCCGGCAACGAGCTTCATGTCGTCGATGTACACATCCCCCGCCGCCTGCAGGTAGATGTAGAATGTGGTCGAGCTGGCGGTTCCCGTCGCCGTCACGTAGCGCCATTGCGGCGTCGGCTGCGGCGGGGCGGAGTTGGTCGCCACGGCCGTCCAGTTCATCACCCGACGGTTGTCCTGCGAGGCATCGATCAGCTGCAGAGAGGGACCAAACCCGTTGGCGAGCGCCGGCCAGGGCGCGGCGGAATCATACGTCACCTCGTCGACCACCAGGTCGTCTGCCGGGGTCACGCCCGGCTTCACCAACCGCAGCGTCTCGCCCCCGTTCTGGAGGGTTCCCTGCATCACCCCGGCCAGGGGGATCCCGGCTCCGTAGGCCTGGGCAAAGGCGACGGCATCGGCCGCCACCACGAGAAAGCCCCCGGGCGTGATGATCGATCCCCCGGGGAAGGTGAAATCAGCTCCGTCGAGCCGGTAGCCCGAGAGGTCGAAGGAGTTTGTCCCGGAGCTGTTGAACAGCTCGACGAACGACGCCCCCGGGGTCGCGGGGTTGTACATGATCTCGTTGATCATCACGCGGCCCGACGCAACCTCGGCCGCCCCGGTGTACGTGATCCCCATTGTGACCGCCGCCCCGGGAAGTGCGTTTCCATGGAGGTCGTGCCCCTCGATCACAAGCGTGTTCAGGCCCCCGGCAAGCGCCACCCGCATCGACCAGGTGTAGGGATTGGACCACGTGACAGCATACGGCATCCCGTTCACCCAGAGGGTCGCGGCCTCCACCGGGGCCGTGCCGGTGAGGGTGACAAGGTTAGTGCCACTGGAAAAACTGGCGGCCCCGGAGACCGCGAAGGGGCTGTCGGCGTTTGCCGCGGAGAGCTGCGACAGGATGCTCGCGCGGGCGCTCGCGACCCAGCTCTTGATCGACGCCGGGGAGGCAACGTTGACCCCCGCCGCCAGGAAGGCCGAGTATTTCGCATCAACCAACTGGCCGAGCCTCACAGGATCAAACGCCCCGTTGGCGATCTCCTTGTACGCCCGCCACATCGCCCGCACATACAGCGGGGTGTTGTAGATGTTCGCCATCCCGCTGTCCCCCCCCGTATAGGTGAACAGGTTGGCTCCGGGCCCCCATGAGCCGCTGTTGCCGATGACAATGTTGTGATCCCAGATCAGGAGCTTCCATCCGTCGTGGTCCGGCTTGTATCCGTACATGTTCTGGGCGTTCTGCGACCCGAAGTGGTCCCAATCCCCCACCGAGTGGACGCTCGCAAAGGTCCGCATCCATTCCTCCATGTCGGCCTGGGCATTCATGTTCTGGATGAACTGGGGGGTGTTCGCGGGCAGGTTCGCGGCATCGACGAGATTCCAGACGTTCGTAAACCGGCTCGCGGAGTCCTGGACGCGGCGGATCTGGTAGTTCCAGCGGTAGCGGGCGAGCTTCTTCACCCCTCCCGTCGTGGTGTACTGGTTGAGCATGCACCAGGAGTAGTTGTTGTTTCCGCCCCCGCTGGAGTCGAACTCGAACCAGGGCTGCAGCTTGTACAGGTCCCCCCCGTTGTCCTTCGACCAGTCCTCGTCGACCACGTCGCCGTTTGGCACCTGGGTGTCCTCCATCATCCCGGTGCCGCTCCCGTTCACCCGGGGGCTCCCGTTCACAAACAGGTGGACGTAGCGCCGATAATTCCACGGGATCCCCAGGCTCCGCGCCACCGAGTAGGCGGTCTGCTCGCGCTGGATGGTGTCGTCGTCGAACGGCCCGTTTCCGGGGGCGTGAATCTTGTTGAATGACGTGGTGCCGAGGAACTGGTCGTCCGGGGGCATGCTCAGGTTGTAATGGCACGGGCTGCCGACCGGGCTGTCGAACTGCTGATGGTAGGGGCTCCCGGCGTAGTGCCCCGACATGTTGTAGATCACCCGCGGGCCGTACACCCACGTGCAGTCGATCGCCTCGTTGCTCAGGTCGGGAAGGCTCGACCACCGGGCGATGTTCCCCTGGGTGATCCAGAGGCGATAGGTCCCAAAGCTCGATTCGCCCGAAGGGCTGCCAAAATAGACCAGGCACTCCCGGGCCGGACTCGTGTCGTTCAGGTCGACTGGGAACCGGCTGGTCGCCCCCGCGGGATCCCGCACCGTGAGGGTGAACGCCGCCAGCACCCCGGCCGCCTGCCCCGGGAGGGTCGCGCTGTACACCCCGTCACCCGCAACGGCATCCCCGCCGGTCCCGTCATCCACCATCGCCACCGAGGTGATCGCCACGGCCGGGTCGATCCGGTAGTTCAGGGTCGGCGAGGTGAGACCGTCCGGGTCGTAAAAGCGGGCGGTCACCACCACGTTTTCCCCCGCCCCGGGAACCGTGGGGGAATGGGTCACGGAGGAGATCGTCGGCGCCCCGTTGGCCGCGGCCCGGCTGTTCAGGGCGCCGGGAGTTCCCAGGTTCGTCGGGATCGTCATCCGGGCGGTCGCCTCGAGATAGTTGCCGTGAACCCGGAGCATCGGCTCAGGCCACCCATGAAGCCACCGGGCCTTGAACCGGAGGGTGGCGGTCTGGCCCGCGGCCAGGTTCGTGACGGAAAGGTTCCCCACAACAGAGTTCGCCCCGGTCCACATCTGGTCGGTCGCCCGGATGTGGAGGCACTTTCCCCCACCGTATCCCCCGGAGGCCTCCAGGCTCGAGCGGACATGATCCCCCTCGGGGGTCCAGCCGTTGAGGCCGGTTTCAAAATCAGGATTGGTGATCGCGTTTGCGCCGGCGGTCCCGGGACGCAGTTCCACGGCATCCAGCAGGCACTCGCCCGAGGCGAGAAGGCCGATCTGGACGAAATCGATCGCCCCCGCCCCGTTGTCCAGCACCCCCGTGGCCTCGATGTTGGTCCATGGCGCCTTGGCGGTCTCGTCGCTGTCAGCCCAGCTGTACGCCATCCGATGGTTGCTCCGGGGATCGATCAGCTCCAGGCTGCTCCCCCCGCCATCCGACCACTGACCCCAGCGCCCGCCGGTCCCGTACGTCACCTCGTCCACCGTGATGTAAAGGGTGTTCGTGACCGCCTGGCCGAGGGCGTTCGTGCGGATCGTCTGGTCCGGCATGGCGAGGGCCACGCGATCCCCGCTATGCGAGAGCTTGCCCGCGTAGTTCCCAACGGTGTTGTTCGTGGTGAGGTTTGCGTAATGGGCCAGCAGGTTGGTGAGATCCTGGGCGACGACCAGATAGCCGTTGGCGGGAATCAGGGTGTTCGACGGGAAGGTGTAATTGATGCCCGATACAAAGGTCCAGGCGCCGACGTTCACCGGGGCGGCCGACCGGTTGAACAGCTCCACATAGCAGTCGCCGGCCGATCCCGAGATCGGGTTGTACATCAGCTCATTGATCACCACGCTGCGGATCAGCATCGGGCCGTTTGCAGCGCCCGGGCTCCGGGTCGCGAGGGGATAAAACTCCGGCGCGCCATCGGGGACGCGCCCCGTGGAGACGCTGTTCTCCTGGCCTTCATAAAGAACCGCATCCAGCACCCGGGTCGAATCGGGGTTCTTCAGCAGAATGATCCCCCCAAGGGCGCTGAGCGCAAAGCCGAGCTGGCTCTGATCGTACACCAGGTGGCCCCGCGCCGGGATCACCGTGTTCGTTGCGATGACGAAACGGTTTGTCAGCGGGTCGTCCGTCAGGATGCACCCGGAGAGGTCGACCGGCACGTTCCCATGGTTGTAGAGCTCGATGTAGTCGAGCAGCGGGTCGTCGGTGTGGGCCAGAAACTCATTGATGAGAAGATTCCGCAGGGGGCTCGGCCGGAACGCCTCCCCACCCCCGGGGGACCCTCCGGCCACGTCGCTGATCCCCCAGGCCTTCGGGTTGGCCTCCCCGTACGAGGGATTCGCCAGCACAATGGAATGCCCGGTCCCATTCGCGGCGACCGGCCAGGGGGGAACGCTGTCGTACGGCACCGTCAACAAGACTCCACCCACGGCGTTGTCGAGCTTCACGGTGCCCGACCTTTTGAGGCTTCCGAGGTACGGTCCCACGACGTTCGAGATCCCGTACACGGCCTGGAGGTCGCCGGGAACGGCCGCGATCACAAGGAAACTCCCCCCGGCGAGCAGGGTGCCGGGCGGGAATGTGAAGTCGACATCCCCGGCGATGCGGTAGCCGCTGATGTCCTCGAAGTACGGGTTCGAGTTGTAAATCTCCACGTACTCCAGGTTGCGGAGATCGGCCCGCGGGGCCGGGTGATACATGATCTCGGAAATCACGAGACCCGTCTTCCGCGAGGAGGGCCCAAGCAGCTCCGTGGGCGGGACGAGGGTGAGCGCCGCGGCCGAGGTGACGTTCTGAAGGTCCCGAAACTGCACCGCGGCAGCCTGGGCGCTGTTGTGGCTCGCGAGCGCGTACCCGAAGTACAGGGACGACGGCAGCACCACCGTCGTCGACCCCAGGGTCGCCCAGGACTGCCCGTCATACCCGGCATACCCGGTGAAGGTGTCGCCGGACCGGCGGAGCCGGATCCAGTGGCTGGGGTAGTTTGCGGGGAACGATCCCGACGAGCCGGCAGCGCCGGCCACGGCGTCGCGATGCTCGAAAAACGTCCCCCCCAGGGTCGGGGTCGCCAGCACCGCCGCAAACCGGCTTCCCGCCGTGAGCGTCTCCCGCGCCATGAGCCCCGCCTTCGTCCAGGCATCGGCCACCGAGAGCGATGCGACCCGCACCGCGACATCAAAGTCCCCGGTCCGCTGCTGGTAGAAGAACTGGAAGGAGTCCCCCGTGCCACCGATGTCCGACCCCCCGCCCGTCGCATCCAACCCGCCCGCCACCGGCGTGGCTCCCCCGGCAGGCGATGGGGATCCAATTGCGGCAGGAGCGAACTCCGTGGCGACGAACGTCGCCTGGCTGCCGGGAAGGATGGTGTTGGGGATGCCGGCCAGATCCCGGACCCCGGTCACCGTCACCGTGTACGACACACCCACCGTCAACGGGGAGGTTGAAAGCAGCACCGTGCGATTGTCTCCGCCGAAGGCTGCGGAGGAGATCGTCACGCCCCCCGAGATGCCGTAGTTCCCCTTGTTGCCACCCGAGGCCGCCTCGACGGGCTCCGAGAAGGTCACGCTCACCACGTTGCTCCCGACGTTCTGCACCAGAGCCAGGGTCGGGCGGGTCGTGTCCGGCTGCACCGTCAGGGTGGCAGCCACGCTCGCGGTCGTTCCCTTGGAATTCGTCGCCAGGCACCGGAAAGCCGCCCCGCCATCCCCAAGCGCCGCCGCCGAAAGCGTGTACGTCGAGGCCGTGGCGCCGGGAATCGCGACCCCGTTTCGCTGCCACTGGTAGGTCAGGGAATCGGAGTTCGACACCGTGACGGCAAACGCCGCCGGTCCCCCCTCCTGCACCGTGAGCGAGGCCGGCCCGGTGACGAAGGTCGGAACCACCGTCGCCGTCGGACTGTACACCACACACCGAGACGCCGGGATCGGCTCCTCCATCGTCCCGTCGGGCAGCTGCCACCTCACCGCCAGGTTGTCCCCTCCCCCGCCCTCCTTCTGAAGCGCCTCAATATAATACCGTCGCCCACCCACGAGCGGGATCGCCACCGACTGCTGGTTGACCTCCCTCCCCCACTCCCGACTGTTGGTCCACCCCGCCACCCAGGCAACCACCTGGCGGGTTGACGGAGACTCGTCGCTCGAGAGAAACAAGGTCGACGCGTCATCGCTCGAGACCCAAAAGACGTAATTCCCAGTGGATGGCGGGATCACAAATGCCCGCAGCCGCTGGCCGTAGTTGTCGGCGAAGTTGATCGGCGCCTCAAAAAAGTCAGGAATGACGTTCGACGACGTCGGAGTGTTGGCAAGGAACGCCGCCGAGTTCGTCAGATCGCTCACCGCCGTGCCGGCGATCCCGGTCCAGAGCTCCCGAAAAACCCCGACGGTCTGGGCGGAGAGAGAAGAGGTGATTCCTGCCAATGCAAAGGCGAGGACCGAGAGGTGAAGAGAACAACGGCGCAACACAACAAAACAACGATGGGTGGAACTTACAGAGCTTATATCCAGACTCAGCCTCCCGCCGTAAAACGCAAGCGGAATGTCACCCAACTGTGACATTCAGGCACACTGTCCTAGTAATCGGCCAATGGGGAAACCGCTACAGTCCCAGGGGAGGAAGGGATGAACGGAGGCGAGGGTGAAGGTCGGAGGGGTGAGAGGGGGGGGGTGGCGGCAGACGGGACCAAGATGACACGGACCTGAAGGGGGGACACGCCGGGCAAATTGCCGCGCGGCCCGTCCG
This sequence comes from Verrucomicrobiales bacterium, assembly GCA_003452185.1. GTDB lineage: Bacteria > Verrucomicrobiota > Verrucomicrobiia > Limisphaerales > UBA11320 > UBA11320. The sequence continues at coordinate 9,145 of DMJJ01000351.1, forward strand.
CACCATCATGGTTTCGTCCGCCGCCAGCCGACAATGGCTGCCAGCCTCCACCCCCGCCCTGGCCGGCCTACTTTAACCGGCACTCCCCATTTCCCTCCTCGAAATACACGGTTGACCCGACCTCGGTGGTCTTAAGGTACTGGTGCCAAACGAGAAACCCGAGATCGCGATCGGCCTCAGACATCTTCTCCGTGGCCTTCGGCGGGCTTGCGTCACCGTAGGTGAGGGATTCCGTCAGGACGCGGCCATCCATGGCTCTGGGTGGGTCCACTCCTAGGATCGAGAGAAGCGTCGGGGCGATGTCGATATTTCCGGTCGGCAGTTCGTCCACAAACCCCTTCTTGAAGTCCGGGCCGGCGGCCACAAGGGTGTTGTGGAGATCGAAGCGGCTCAAAGAGGCGTGGGTCCCGAGCCCCCGTTTACCCTCCATGGCGGTGATCATCCCGGGAACCCCGTTTTCGTTTCGATCGGACGTCCAGCGCATGGAAACCACCACGTCCGGGGCACCGTTCGTGACTCCCACATGCACTTGGTCCAACGGGAAGGTTCCCGGAATCGGAATCGCCGAGAACACAACACCGGCAAAGTCCGTCGCCTGGAGGAAATCAACGAGCTTTCGGATGGTCTTCTCCTCGTGCTCGAAAACATAAAACGTGGTGCTACCACCCAAGCTCACCACCATGATGTCGCCCGCCTCGGGATTCCTAAACTGCTTCCCCGCATTGAACTTCGCCCTCTTGAGCGCCTCGATGATGTCAGGCCCTCGGTCGATCGTGGAGAACCCGTGATCCGACACGACCAGGATGTCCGTGGTTTCCAGGACCTCCTTCTCCTCCAGGGCCTTGATCACGGCAGCCAGATTCTTGTCGCTGCTCTCCAAAGCAGCGATCGCGGCCTCCGATCCAAGCCCTGAGGCATGCTGAGCGGCGTCGGGCTCGGCGAGCCAGAGGAGGGAGTATTTGGGAACATTCTTTTTCCAGAGCCCCTTTGTCAGGACCTTCGTGGTCCAGGAGTCGGGCGTGGGGGAGGCTTCCCCGGGACGGCGCCCCGCGCGCGCGGCGTCCGCAACGGCCGTCGAGGCGTCGGCCGCCGGGCTGTTGGTCCCCGACCGATCACGGCTCGAGCCTGCGGAATTGGTGGGGAAGGTCCCGAACTCCAAAGCCTTGATGAAACCCTCCGCCACCGAACGGGGGATGGATTCCCCGCGAAACAGGGTGACTGATTCCTTCTGGGCCTGGGTGGACTTGCGTGGGGCGCGATCGTGGAGCAACGCGATCGGCTTCGACCCTGCGATCACGGTCGGGATGCCGGCCTGCTGCAGGATCTCCGCCACGGTCGGGGATTGCAGATAGTGTCCGCCGGTAAGCAGGTCGCCGCGCCGCACCGCATCCAGAGTCTCCGTCCCGTAGGAGGCCAGCCAGTTGAGATCGGGACGATACTCCGTGTTTGCCATCACCCCCCCATGGTCCGGGTGCATCCCGGTCGCAAGGGCTGTCCCGTTGACCTCGGTCGAGGTGATATAGGCCGAGTGGTGGTTTCGGAAAAAGGTCCCCTTCCGGGCGAACTCATAGAGGGTCGGCGTGTATTGGGGAGTGATGAAGTCAGGTCGCATCCCATCCCACACCACCACTACCACATGCTCCGCCTGCCCATGGACCGCGGCCCCGCGGGACGCACAGATCCCTGCCCACCAGACCACCAGGAGGCAGACGGCGTGCCGAAGGGACCAAACCAGGCGAGGGGGATGCATGGGGCGAATCTACCAGCCCCGGCCCAGTTGGCACGTTACGTACCGGCATCAAGGGTGAAACGGTCCCGTGCGCCCCGGGGTTGCTCCTCAGGGGGCAGTCGATTCCTCCAGGATCCGCTGATAGGCCGCACGGGCGTGCTGGTAATCGGACCTGGCCTGCTCCAGCTCCTCAGGCTTGAGAAATCGCTCCTTCTGCGACCAGCACTGGTCGACCCCCTTCAGGCACCACTCGGCACTCCGGCGGGAGGCCCGGATCGGCTTTCCGTCCACGACCACAAAGACCGGGTTCGAATGGGAGGACCCGAGGACGCGGAGTGCCACCCAGCTGCTCCGCTCAATCGCGACATCAAACTCCATCGACTCGACGTGCCCGTCCGCGACAAGCGGGCGGGT
>DMJJ01000351.1:11582-15939 GCA_003452185.1 Verrucomicrobiales bacterium
CGGGTAGCCGTTCACGAGCACTTCCACCGGAACCGTGCGAGTCGTTCCAATCCGGGCCCGCTCGATGTCCCAGTACGGCTTCTCCTGATAGGGACGCCCGTGCAGCGCGGGATCGGGCTTCTCGCTGAGCCTCGCTGCGGCCCGGACCTTGACCTTCACGCGACCCGCCTGCGGGAGCCGGAGCTCGCTCCCGTTCTCCCCCACGGCGACCTCCCCCACCTGGAGGTCCATCAGGTGGCTTCGCCCATCCCCGACGTAGTTCCGTCCCTGGCGGATCCCCTCGCACCAGGCGTCGAAGTCGAGTTTCCCCGCCAGCTTCACATACGACCGCCCAAGGCCGACCCGTTCCCCGTAGATGCAGGGGAAGTCCGTCTCCCCGCTGATCCGGGTCCGGTACCCGCAGTTCAGCGTGTGGTACCAGATGTTCAGCTCCCAGACGTAGGGGGTGTCGACGGTGGAGAGGAAGTCCACGGCGCGGATCGGGGTCCCGTCGGGGCCAGGGACCTCGTGGGTCACGTCGACCAGGTACTCGTTCGCGCCGATCCCGCTGAACGGGGGGACCACGTAATTGGGGAGCTCGCTGGTCGGAACCTCCAAGCCCCATCCCGAGTGGGCGGGGCCGACCACCGCCCCCTGCTTCTTGGCCCACCGGAGGGTGTTCAGGCCGAGGGTCGGCCAATGGTTCTTCGACTCCCCGCCGGGGTACATCTGCTCCTTCAGGCGAAGCAGGCAAAGGTGACCCGACTGGTGGGAGCCGAACCCCGAGACCTCCACATCGTATCGGAGCAGATAGGGATACCGGCTCACCTTGTCGATCTTTCCAGTGAAGAACTGCTTCTGGTAGTCGAAGCAGGGACCCCAGGTCAGGTTGCATCCCACCTTGAGATCCTCACCCAGGCAGTGACGCATCATGTCGGGGGCATGCACCCCCTCGCTTGGCTTCGTGTAGTGGGCGCACCCCGCCGCATGGATGTGATGATCCCCCGACCACCAGCCGAAGGTCGACGGGTCAATCCACCGCTCGAGCTTGAAGGAAACCTTCCCGGCCTTGGAGCCCATGTGCACCGTGGCCGAGGCGGGAAGATACTCCGGCCCCCGGTTGCACTCGACCGTGTAATCCCCGGGCGGCAGGCGGACCGTCTCGCCGTCGGCCCGGTACACCTGGGGATGGAATCCGAAGTCCGGGGCCAGACGCTTGGACTGCGTCGGGTAGACACGTCCCTGCGGATCCCGGATCACGAAGCCGGCCGTGGTGGGGTGGTTCTGCTCATCCCGCACATGGATCGTGAAGGGGGCGGCCGGCGTGCAGGAGAAGAGGATGTCGACATCGCTTCGAAACCCCAGGTCCTGGGTTCCCTGCCCGACGTTGAACGAGAGCTTCCCCTCCCGCTTGCCGGCGTCGCGACTGAAGAGCTGAAGGACGGCGTACTCGAGCTTCAGGCCGCTGAGCTCCTTCTTGAGGGGCTGCCCCTTGAAGAGGTCGACATCCATCCAGAGGTCGGCGGCCGGCACCGGGCCGGCGGCCTGAAGTTTCCCCCGCAACGCGCGATCCGACCCGTTTGACCGGGCTCCCCCCTCGAAGAGGGAGAGCGCCTGCGGGCTCACCGCCTTGAGCTCGGAGGTGGTCCCGGCCTCGTTTGCGACCTTCACGAGGAAGATCCGCCACCCCTGCTCGACGAGCTCTGGGCGGGCGGGCCCCTGGGCCACCTTCACCCGCATCTCCGGGTTGATCTGGATGGAGGCGAGGCAGTAGCGGTCGAGGACCTCCTGGGCCCGGTCAACCCCGGACGCGGCGTCGGAGGCCGCCAGCGCATCGGTGAGTTCCTTGGAGTCCTGGGGGGAGAGCGGCGCTCCGAGATAATTCAGCGCCTCGGTCAACCGGCGGACCTGTGCCGCGAACGGCTGCCATTCCACGTCGGCAACCTTGGGGAGGGGCGACGCGGCCGGGAGCGGGAGGAGGGAGGCCATCAAGGCGAGCCATCCGGTGAGGGCCATGCGGGGGACGGGGGATCGGTTCATAGCGCGAGTGGGTTCCCCGCAACGCTGCCAAACCGCAGATCACGGGTCACTGAAATTCGAAGCCCCTCCCCCGCCGCCAGGGGGACCCCCGGGCCCCAGCAGGGGGAGCCCCTTCGAGGCCCTTGTCGGAAGCGATAAAAGAGGCTGGCCTTTTTCCAGCGGCTGGGGTTCCCTGTAGCACCTACGTGCGCGCGTAGCTCAATTGGATAGAGTGCCGGCCTCCGAAGCCGTAGGTTGTGGGTTCAACTCCCGCCGCGCGCACCATCTTTTTGCTGGGGTTTTTCAAGATTCCCGATTGCTTCCTGACAGATTCCTGACACTTTAAGGGCGTCATGGACGCCAAGGATGACTTAAGCCGTAAGCCCATCGCGGTGAAGGTTGGAAACGTCACCGTTAAGATCTACAGGGTTCGGACGCATGGACGTGTCTCCTTCCAGGTTGCCGATTACTCGTCCGGCAGGCGCAAGTTGCGGAGCTTCTCGGACGAGCGCCAAGCGCGCGACGAGGCAACCAACATCGCCATCAAACTTAGCAAGGGCGAGGGGATCGCGTTGGAACTCAGCGGCTCGGATCGGGCTGCTTACGTGCGGGCAGTGGAGCTTCTCCGGCCGACCGGGGTCGCTTTCGAACTGGCTGCCGCCCAATTCGCCGACGCTCACCGCAAATTGGGCGGGCGATCCCTGACGGACGCCATCGATTTCTACCTGAAGCGCAATCCATCCATCCTACCTCGGAAAACGGTCACGGAGGTCTTTGAGGAGTTCCTCGGTGCGAAGCAGGCGGATGGCGCGAGCGCCATCTACATCAAGGATCTGAGGTTCCGGATCGGCAAATTCACGGAGGCATTCCAAGGGCTGGTCAGCGACGTCGATGTCCCGATGATCAACGATTGGTTGCGGCACGTCCGTTGCGGACCGAGGGGCCGGAACAACTACCGCCTGGCGATTTGTACTCTTTTCAAATTCGCCGAGTCTGCGGGGTACCTCGCCGACGGACATCTTGATTTCCAGAAGATCGCCAAAGCGCGGGAAGCGCACGGAGAAATCGAAATCTTTCGCCCCGAGGAAATGCGGAGACTGTTGGAGGCTAGCCGAGTGGATCCGGACACAGCTAAAACGGGAACCAATCGCCGGTACACCACGAGTTCTGGTCTGCTTCCTTATCTCGTGCTCGGGGCGTTTGCTGGACTCCGCACAGCAGAAATCGAGCGCCAGCGGTGGGAGGATATAAATCTCGAGCGGGGTTATGTTCGCGTCACTGCCGCCAAAGGCAACACCGCGCAGAAGCGCCTCGTGCCCGTCTCAGCAAATCTGCGGGAGTGGTTGTTGCGATGTCGGCAGCCAACCGGTTTGGTATGCAGCATCGCCCGGATTCCGGATGCGGTCCGGAGGCTGTCGGCGCGCGCCAACGTGCCGTGGAAGCATAACGGGTTGCGACATTCGTTTATTTCCTATCGGGTCGCGCAGACGCAGAATATACCGCAGGTCAGTCTGGAGGCCGGAAACAGCCCCAAAATGGTGCACCGTCATTACCGGGAGCTGGTGACGCCCGATGAGGCCGTGGATTGGTTCAACGTCCGTCCGGCCCATGGCACCAAAGTCCACGAGGACTCCTCCCAAGAATGTCTCTCAACCTAGCCATCGTCACTGGTTGCGACGGCCGATTTCACTCACGCGCCTTCAATCCAGAGAGGTGAGGGGTTGGATCCCGGCGGTTGGGAAGCGCGGCAACTCCCCGGCGATCATCTTCAAACACTACCGTGCGCTCGTGCATCCGATCGACGCCCGTGTCCGCCACCACAGAGATGTCCACCTCCGCGTAGGCGAGCTTGCGCGGGAGCGCTCTCAGTTCCTGCGGAACCGTTGGAGCGCCTGCACCACATCCGCCCAGCGGAAGTAGACGCTGCGCGAGATCTTGATGTAGGGGAGCAGTCCCCGGCGCATCCAAAGCTCGATGCACCGAGGAGTGCGGCCGAGTCGCTCGGCCACCTGGTTTTTGGTCAGGAACTCGCGCTCGGAGGAGGGTGCGCGGGATAGTGGGGATGGATCTGGGTTCATGGGAGGTGTATGGGGTTGGGAGTTGAGTTGGGTGGGGAGGAGTGCGGACCTTCCCGTCGTCGTCGTCGTTGATTGCGGGCTCTCCAGTGATCGCGGATGGCATCCACCGCCTGCCCGAGCCACTGCTCATCCCGGGCGTGCGCCAGCACCGCCTCGCGATGGTAAAACTTCACCGTGTTCCGCGGGCCCTGCCCCACCGGCCGGAGCAGACCTGCCCGCGCCAGAACGGGGATGGAATGCCGCGCGAACCCGAGCAGTCGGGCCACCTGCTCGACCGTGAG
>DMJJ01000319.1 GCA_003452185.1 Verrucomicrobiales bacterium
CGGGATCGTTTCGTTTGTGTGGAAGCTCTGGCTGCAGGTGCCCGCGACGGGGAGGCTTTGTCCTCCCGCTGGTTTGATTGACTCGTGGAGTTCCGGGCGCCCATGACGATGTTCGGTCCAGCCGCCATGAACGATCGGGTTCGAGTGGTGAGCAGTTTTGAGGAACTGGTCACGACCCCGTTTGCTGCCGGCGTCAATGCCCTCTGCTGGCCGCGGCGGCTTGAGGGGGACTTTACGGAGGTCGTGCGGCTGCTGGGTCCCGGCGAGGGGATCGTCACCCTGGAGGAGGGGCTGCTCAGAGAGCTCCCGGTCAGCGCCGCGGGGCGCGTGGCGGTCGAGCGCCTGCTGGAGGACCAGCGGCTGCTCCAGTCCCGGGATCTGGACCCCGTCCTGAACTGCATCCATGGCTACCCCCGGGACGAGACTGCCGGGCCCGTGCCCACCCATGTGTTCTCTTTCCATGCGGACAGCGCTCCGGTGGAGGCGTGCACCTATCTCTGCACCTACCACGGAGCCACGAGCGAAGCCTTGCGAAATGAGGAGGCGTGCCGCCACGTGGACCTCCCGCAAACCCGGGCCGAGCTCCTGCGTTCGTATGGGGGAGCCGATGATGGTGGGTTCCTGGAATACCTGCGCGAGCACTGCTACGACCTGCACTATGCGCCGACGGCTGGCGCCCGGCCCTACTCCTTCGGGCTCGGGAATCTCTGGCGAATTGCAATTGAGTACCCGGGAAGTCCGGTCCCTCCGTGCGTGCACCGCGCCCCCGACACCCAGCCGGGCGATCCCCCGCGCCTCCTCCTGATCAGTTGAGGTTCACCGGGGGGGGTGATGAATGCGCTCACCGGCCTGCGACCAGTGAGATGGAGCGGATGGAGATTCGTCCGCCGGGCTGGGGTTCGGCGATCGGCTCGAAGGTCAGGCCGGTGATCAATCCCCGGTATCCTGGGGAGGAGGAGAGGTCGACCCGGTATTCCTTCGCGGTGTCGGTCGGGGCGAGGTCGAAGTCGATGTGCTGTGGTGCGGCGGCCTCCTCCTCGCCAAGGCGCTTCCAGGAGAGCCTCGCCCTTGAGGGTTTGCCCTGGTGGCGGAGTTCCAGCAAGACCGTTCCGGCCTGCTCCGCCCTCCAGCACTGGGCAGGCCCCTCGAGGCGCGGTTTCTGAACGCCGAACACCACCCGCCATTCGCCTTGCAGGGGAAAGCCTTCGTCCTGGGCGTGGTGCAGCGTCCAGTGTTGACGGTTGGTCGTGAATTGCCAGGCCGGAGGGGACTTCCTTGCCAGCCCGTTGAACCGAAGGCGCAGGTCCTCCAGCCGTCCCACCATGAGTGTGGTCTCGTGGTCGTACACGATGTTGTGGTCGAAATTCTCCCGGTGGATCGGGGCGACATAGGCGGTGGATCCGGCCTTGGGGTTGCTGGAACGACCGTCGCCGTGGATGCCGCCGTGAAACTCGGTGGTGTCCTCCTTGAAGACCCCCAGCCCCCAGCCGTCGTCCCCCACCAGTGCCGCCCAGTTTTCAGTCGCGGTAAACCGGGTCCATGGCCACGGCGCATGCCAGTTGTTGGTGACGTGGGTCAGGGCCGCCCCGGTGAACGGCTTCTCTCCGGTGTAGGACATCAACCGCCAGAGCGTGGAGACGGTGTAAACGGCGGGGAGCTCCTGGGGAGAGGCGCGGTAGGCCGTGTGGTCGCTGCGCTGGCTGGTGCAGCGGAACCGCATATGAACGAGCGGGCCCTCAAGTGTGGTCCAGGTTTCGAAAACGCAATCCCCAGGCACATTGTTCAAGGGCCATTGCATCGGAATGCACCGGATGTACAGCTCGCCCCCGGTGTTGCGATGCTCGAGCACCCGCGACGGGTTCCCTTTGCAATCGCCCGTCTGGATCGGATTCCACCCGAGTCCCGCCCAGGCCGGGTCGGGCTTCTTTCCATCGGGCTCGAACGGCCAGGGTCCGGAATAGTGAGACATCTGGATCTGGCGGCCGAGGTCGGCGCTGTTGATCAGGTTCGCCGGACGGTCGCGACTCGAGAGGTGCGTCACCGCTCCTCCGAGCGCGAGGTCCATTCCGATCCTCACCTCGCCGTTGTCGAGAAACGTCATCTGCTCCGCGGCGGTAATCGACCCGGAGATCAGCGATGCCAGCAGTAGCGCGATCCAGGTCCGGCTCTGGCTGCGTCGGGGGTCGCCGTCACCTCCCGGGGTTGGGCGGGTCTGTTGTAGGATGGTGCGCACTCAGGGGAGTAATGCCTGGAACCCCTTTCTGGATCAAATGCCTTATTGCGCGAGCATGTAGTCAGGTGAGATGGGAGTTGGGGACGTGCCCAGTTCTTCGCCGCCGCGGCCGAGGTCATGCGGCGGATCCTGATTGATCATCCGCGGAATCCGCTCTCATCCTGCGCCGGTGGCGGCGACTCCGGTCACGAGGCGTTTTGAGCGGTTGCTTCCGAATTGGCAGCGATGAACCCGCGGGGCATGATCCGCCGGATGAGTCGAACGCTTCTCACCTTCGTCGACGAGATCTATGAGGATCTCGAACTCTGGTATCCCTTGCTCCGGCTTCAGGAGGCCGGAGTTGAGACGCGGATCGCTGCGAATGAGATTCGCACCTACTCCGGAAAACACGGCTACCCCGCAAAGAGCGATCTGCTGCTGGCCGATGCCCGGAGCAGTGACTTCTGCGGGCTCCTGATCCCGGGAGGGTTCATGCCTGACAAACTGCGACGCGATCCCAAGGTCCTCGCTCTCACCCGGGAGTTCCATGAGCAGGGGAAGGTGGTCGCGTTCATCTGTCATGGCGGCTGGATCCCGATCTCCGCCCGCATCCTCCGCGGGCGCCGCGTCACGGGCTCGCTTGGCATCAAGGACGATCTGGAGAATGCCGGTGGAATCTGGATCGACGAACCGGTGGTCGTCGATGGAAACCTCATCTCAAGTCGAACTCCGAGGGACCTGGCGCCATTTGCCAGGGCGGTCGTCGACTTCCTGGGAGCCCCGTGACCCAAGTCGTCGGCCTGGTCCGGAGCCATGGGGGTTGTGCGGCGTGGTGGCGACGTCAGGGCTGTTGAAGCAACCTCGGGATCCGGAGGCGGTCCAACGGATGTTCACTCTCAGTCGTGGGGTGTCCGCGTACGTGTCGAGGGGCGGGAGACGCGGCGCGTCTCCCGCCCCACTCACGTTGGGCCGGGGCTCGGGGGGGTTACGCCAGGTCGAAACGATCGAGGTTCATCACCTTTGCCCAGGCGGCGACGAAGTCCTGCACGAACTTCTTTTCCGAGTCGGAGCTTCCGTAGACCTCAGCCAGGGCCCGCAGCTCCGAGTTGGACCCAAACACCAGGTCAACCCGGGTGCCGGTCCATTTGACAGCCCCGGTCTTCCGGTCCCGACCCTCGAACTGGGTCGCGTCCGGTGACACCGGCTTCCACTCCGTTCTCATGTCGAGCAGGTTCACGAAGAAGTCGTTCGTCAGCGCCTCCGGCCGCTTGGTGAGCAGGCCGTGGCGTGTCCCTCCCGCGTTGGTTTTCAGCACGCGCATCCCTCCCACCAGCACCGTCATTTCGGGGGCTGTCAGCGTCAGGAGTTGCGCCTTGTCAACGAGGAGAGCCTCGGCAGGGATGGTGTAGTGCCCCTTGGTATAGTTGCGGAAGCCGTCGGCGATCGG
>DMJJ01000578.1 GCA_003452185.1 Verrucomicrobiales bacterium
CCGGCGATGCCGGCCTCCCGCCCCCCGCTTGAGCGGATGATGCAGATCCACCAGGCGATCCAGGCGGGGGACTTCCCAACCGCCACCACGCTGGCGGGCCGGCTGGAGGTCAGCACCAAGTCGATCCACCGCGACCTCGAGTTCATGCGGGACCGGCTCCAGCTTCCCCTCGCCTACGACGAGATCCGCCACGGATGGTATTACACCGAGGATGTGGCCGGGTTCCCCACGGTGCAGATCACGGAAGGGGAGCTCTTCGCCCTGCTGGTGGCGGAGAAGGCCCTCCAGCAATACCGGGGAACCCATTTCGAAGCCCCCCTGGTGAGCGCGTTCCGGAAGATGGCGGCGGGGCTTCCCGACACCATCTCCCTGAACCTCGCCGACTGGGAGCAGACGATCTCGTTCCGGACGAGCGCCGAGCCGGAGCTGAGCCTTGGAACCTTCGACATCCTCGCCAAGGCGGCGGCCCGTCGCGAGCAGCTCGAGATCCGATACCGGAAGCCGGGGAGGAAGGATCCCGAGACCCGGGTGATCGACCCATACCACGTCGCCAACATTAACGGCGAGTGGTATCTCTTCGCCTATGACCACCTCCGCAAGGACCTTCGCACCTTCGTCCCGGCGCGGATCCAGCAGGCCGGTCCGACCGGCCGGAAGTTCGAGCGCCCCGCGGGGTTCAGCCTGGAGGCGCGGCTGCGGAACAGCTTCAGCGTCCACTCAGGCGATGGGGAGCACCTGGTGGTGATCCGCTTCAGCCCGCAGGTGGCGGATTATATCCGGGAGAAAAAATGGCACCCCTCCCAGCTTCGCAAGGAGCTCCCGGGCGGGGGGGTCGAGCTCCGGATGTCCCTGTCGAGCCTCTCCGAGGTTCAGCGATGGATCCTCGCCTGGGGTGGGGAGGCCGAGGTGATCGAACCCTCCGAGCTCCGCGACCGGATCCGCGAGTGCGGCGAGCGCCTGCAGTCGGTCCATTCACCCACCGCCCGCTGACCCGCGCCGCAGCAACAGAGGGATCCTCCTACCGATCGTCCGGCCCTCCCTCTGGAGGCCACCGCAGATCCGCGACAATCCAGGTCCCATCCGTGGTTAAACGCCCCATCCGCGGCAATCCGGGTCCCATCCGTGGTTCAAGGTCCCGATCCGTGGTGCGCCGCTGGCCGCGTTTCCAGACGTGACTGCGGCCCCCCGCTGTGGCACAACGGCCGCGCCTTATGGAATACGAAGCGGTGATCGGGCTTGAGACCCATGTGCAGCTGCGGACGCACTCCAAGATGTGGTGTGCGTGCGCGAACGAGTTCGGGGCCGACCCCAACACCCGGGTCTGCCCGGTCTGCCTCGGTCTCCCCGGGGTCCTTCCCGTCGCCAATGAGGAGGCCCTGGAGCTGACCGTGCTGACGGGGTACCTGTTGAACTGCGCGATCCCGGGCTTCGCGAAATTCGACCGGAAGAACTACTTCTATCCCGACTCGGCAAAGAACTACCAGGTCACCCAGTATGACAAGCCGTCGACCCAGGGGGGCTACGTGGACTTCGAGTTCCAGGGGGCCGTCGCCCGCGTGCGGATCACCCGCGCCCACCTGGAGGAGGATGTCGGCAAGAGCACGCACTTCGACCGCCATAGCGGCGTCGACTTCAACCGCGCGGGAGTCCCGCTGCTCGAGATCGTCAGCGAGCCCGACATCACCAGCGCCGAAATGGCCTACGAGTACCTGAACGCCCTGAAGGACATCCTCTCCTACGGGAAGATCTCGGACTGCGACATGGAAAAGGGGATGGTCCGCTGCGACGTCAACGTGAGCGTCCGCCCCAAGGGGGAGAAGGCCCTGGGAGCCAAGATCGAGATCAAGAACATGAACAGTTTCTCGGGGGTGCGACGGGCCCTCGACTACGAGATCCCGAGGCAGATCGGCATCGTCTCCAAGGGGGGACGGCTCACGCAGGAGACGCGCCGCTGGGACGACGTCGCGGGGATCACCGAGCCGATGCGAACCAAGGAGGATGCCCACGACTACCGCTATTTCCCGGAGCCCGACCTCATGCCCTTCACCCCCCAGGCCGACTGGCTGGAGCGGGTCAAGGCGCGCGTGGTGGAGCTTCCCCTGGCCCGGAAGCAGCGCTACATGACCTCCTTCCAGCTGCCGGCCTCCGACGCCGAGGTGTTCAAGAACGATGTCCCCCTGGGGGATTTCTTCTCCCGGGCCGCGGCCGGGGCGTCGAACCCCAAAGGGGTGGCGAACTGGGTGATCAACAACCTCCGGGCCCGCCTTGCCGAGACCGGCGCCACCCCGGCGGACGTGCGCTTTGCCCCGACGCACGTGCAGGAGCTTGTCGAGCTGGTCGACTCGGGGAAGATCAGCAGCCGCATCGCCCAGGAGGTGTTCAATGAAATGTACGCCTCAGGGGATGCCCCCGCCCGGATCGTCGAGCAGAAGGGACTGGCCCAGGTGAGCGACACCGGGGCGATCGAGAAGTTCTGCGACGAGGTGATCGCCGCCAATCCGAAGAGCGCCGAGGACTTCCGGGCGGGCAAGGCCGCCGCGTTGAACTTCCTGAAGGGCCAGGTGATGAAGGCCAGCAAGGGGAAGGCCAATCCAGGGGTCGTCGGCGAGATCCTTGAGCGGAAGCTCAAGGCCTCCTGATCCCATCTCCCCCACGCACCCCATCCCGAGGCGGAGGGCGCGGCCCTATTTCGCCTCAGGCACCACCTGGATGGTGGAGTAGACCTTCTGAACCCCGTCCGTATCGAACGCGAGTCGGACGGCACGGGTCACCGCCTCCACGGAGTGCACCTTGCCCGAGAGGGTCACAACCCCATCGGTGGTGTCGACCCCCAGCTGCATCGAGGGGAGCTCGGCATCGGTGAGGAACTTCGCCTTGATGAGCCCCGTGATGCGGGCGTTGGCGGCGGCATCGGAGATCGAGGCACCCGCCCGCCGGGCCTTCTCCCGGACGACGGCCCCCGTCTTTGCGAGCTCGGCTTTCACCTCCTCCACGCCGAGGTGGTCGGCAAGGGAGACGCCGGCGAGGGGATTCTTCATCCCGCGCGCGCCGGGACCCTGCGTCACGTACCAGAAGACTGCGGCCCCCGCCAGGGCGCCGAGGATCAGGGCGAATCCGAGTTTGATCATGCGGGGCAATCTAGGGGGTGCGGGGCCGGATGACAACGGCCGGCTTGCACGGGGCCCGATTTCGGGATAGTAGGCGTGGAATGAACCGATCGACGCCCCCGTGCCTGCTGCTCGCAGCCTCCCTGCTCCTCGCGGCGCCGGCCCTGCCTGCCAAGCCGGCCGCAGCCTCGAAGACCGAGACCCGCGCCCTGATCCGACAGGTGGAGGTTTCCTTCGCAGCCGAGAGCACGCACGAGGCGCGGGCCCGGGTGCTGGCGGAGGGGCGCTCCTCATTTGAGGCCCGGTTTCCTGGCGACCCGGCCCGGTGGTTCTTCCGGGTGCTCGACGCCGAACTCGTCCTCGACGAGGCCACACCGCGGGCCGAGCGCCGGGCCAAGGCCAGGGGCATCCTCCAGGAGGTGGGCGCGGCGGCGGAGGCCCCCTCGGACATCAAGTCACGGGCCAGCGGCCTCGCGGTCTCGCTTGCAAGCGGGGCGGCCGAGGACGGCACCGGCACCTATGACCAGTTCCGCGACGCCGTCCTGGCCCACGTGAAACAGTTCCCCGAGAACGACAGCAACGAGGAGTATGCCCGCCTGCTGGCCCGGGCCGCCGCGCGGCGTGTCGAGGACCAGGCCGCCCTTGAGCGGGTGAAGGAGCTCAGCCGCAGCCGACTGCGGGTGGTGGCGCTGGCGGCGCAGGACAAGGTCGACCAGCTCAAGCGGATCATCGGGCTCAAGAAGAAGCCGCTGGCACTCAAGTACACCGCGGCCGACGGGAGGAAGATCGAGCTCATCAAGCTGCGCGGCAAGGTGGTGTTGATCGACTTCTGGGCCAGCTGGTGCCCGGAATGCATGGCGGCCGCTCCCGAGATCGCGGAGCTCTATCGGAAGCTCCACCCGAAAGGGTTCGAGATCCTCGGCATCAACCTGGATGATGAGAAGGAGAGGATGGTCCAGACAGCGGCGGACAAGGGCATGACCTGGTCCCAGTATTTCGACGGCAAGGCGTGGGACAATGAGATCAGCCGCGGGTTTGGGATCGTTGAGCTCCCCACCCTCTGGCTCGTGGACAAGGATGGCTTCCTCTCAAACACCGACCCGAAGGACGCGCTCGAGGCCAACATCGAGAAGCTCCTCTCCAAACCGTGACCCGCGCGCTGCCATGGCTGATTCCCTGAAACCAACGGTTCTCGTCACCGGATCCGCGGGTCGCCTCGGACAGGCGGCGGTCCGCGGGCTACTGGCGGCCGGATGCCCGGTGCGCGGCCTCGACCGGGTCCCCACCCCCGGGCTTCCCGAGGCGCTGGTCGGCACGCTCCAGGACCGGGCGGCGCTCGCGCGTGCGATGACGGGAGTGAACTCGCTGATTCACCTCGCGGCCACGCCGGACGATGGCGAGGGGCCCGATTTTTTCGAGCGGGAACTGGTGCCAAACAACCTCGTCGGGCTCCATAACACCCTGGAGGCGGCGCGCCTCGCGGGAGTCCGCCGGGTCGTGCTGGCGAGCTCCGGGCAGGTCAACTGGACGCAGCAATACGCGGGGCCGCTTCCCGTGAAGGCCTCCGACCCCATCACCCCGCGCTCCTGGTACGCCGCCACGAAAGTGTTCCTGGAATCGATCGGCTACAGCCTGGCGAAGGACCACGGGATGACCGTGCTCGCCATCCGGCTCGGCTGGTGTCCCCGACGGGGGCAGGCGCCGGACATCGCGCGGAGCCAGACGGCGCAGGATCTCTACTTCAGCCCCGGGGACGCGGGGAGGTTCTTCGCGAGGTCCATCCTGGCGGACATACCCCAGGGCTTCCATGTCCTCTACGCGGCGAGCCTGCCGTTGAGGGCCCCGATCTTTGATCTCGACCCAGCCATGCAGCTCCTCGGCTGGGAGCCTCTGGAGCGGTGGCCGACCGGGGCGGAGGATCATTGACCCCCGGACCCGGAAACCGTGGCGCCACCGGTCACGCGTGCCAGGTCACCAGCCAGTAGGTCCCCATCCCCATGGCCGCCATCGCGAGCCCCCCCAGTGCGATCCGGTAGGGCCGAAGCCCCCGCCGGGCCATCGATCCCAGCGCCACCCCCACGATTTGGGCAAACAGCCCCATGGCGGCCACCGTCCCCACGCCATACGCCACCAGGTAGGCGGCCGCCTGGGCGTGGCCCGGCAGCGCGAGCGCCGGCAGGACCCCGAAAAAATGCGAACTTCCCGCCAGCCCGTGAAGGGTTCCCACGGCCAGCGCCGCGTGGGTGTGGGGTCCATGGGGAGTCGCCTCCGGGGCTGGGGCATGGGCCCCCTCCGGTCCATGGACGTGAAAGTGGACGTGCCGCCTCCCACCATGGTCGTGGGCGTGGAGGTGAAGGCGGGTCGACAAGGCGCGGCGAAGGGACCAGAGGCCGATGCCCCACAAGGTGAGCCCGACCGCGAACTCGGACCACGCGGAAAACCGCTCCACGGGGAGCACGCCACGCAACCCCAGGAGCAGAACACCGATGATTGCCACCCCGGTGCTGTGCCCTGCCCCCCACCGGATTCCATCCCGCCAGGCCGCACGCCGTGAAGCCGCGGCCAGGGGTGCGACAGCGGCAAGGTGGTCGGGGCCGGAGAGGACGTGGAGGAACCCCGCCACGCACCCGGCGATCAAAGCCAGAAGCATGCAGTCTCCGTTCGGATCGAGGATGTAAGCCGGTTCACAGGGGCCGACGCTACGGGGCCAAACCCGGAGTGTAAAGCGTGCGTCCGCCCCTTCAGTCCGCGTCACCGCGTCTCTGCGATTCAACTGCGTAAACCACGCTCCCGCGCGCCGTGGCGGGGATCATCAGACCTCCTGGAGATGCATTTCCCGCTGGCCCTGCACGTGGGCCGGTGCTAGCAAGGACGCGGCTGAGCTGCAATCAGACCAATCGCTGATGCCTAAAATCAACCGGTTCTTCAAGGCGGCAGCCGCGGCAGCATGCGCGGTCGCCAGCATCCTCACAGGGTTTGGGGCGGAGGATCCATCCCTTCCCCCTCCCCCACTCACCCCCATCGCCGAGATCCGCCAACTCGCCCCCTCCGAAGTCGAATCCCATCCGGAGGTGCGCGTCCGCGGGGTGGTCACCTATGCCAACGAGGCAAGCGGCAGCCTCTATCTGCAGGACGCCTCAGGGGGCATCTACGTCTGGCCCAAAAACCGCCCCACCGCGGTGAAGCCGGGGTCGGAGGTGGAAATCGATGGAACCATTCAGGCGGGCGAACTCGCCACCGCCATTCGCCCCTCGACGAATGGGTTTCGAGTCACGGGCACCGGGTCCCTCCCCCAGCCCCGGGTGCCAGGGGCGAGGGAACTCGCGGAAGGAGCCGTCGACGGACAATACATCGAGTGCCAGGGGGTGGTTCAGGGGGTGGATCAAGGCTTTTTCCACTGGCGGGTTGACCTCTGGACGGGGCTCTCCCGGATCCGCTGCCTCCTGCCCGCGGATGCCACCCTCGCGCCGGACCGGCTGCTCGACGCCGTGGTGCGGGTGCGGGGGGTGGTCGTCGGGACGCGACCCTCGGACTCGCAGGCGCTGCAACTCGCCCTGCACGTGAACAACGCCGCGGATCTTGAGATCGCCACCCCCTCCGCCAACGACCCGTTCGCCGCGGCGCCGGTGACGATCCATGACCTGATGCGCCTGGGACCGGTGAGCCTGGGGGGCCACCGGGTGCGCCTCAGCGGGCTGGTGAGCCTGACCCGGACCAACGGCGACTTCTACATCGAGGATTCAGGGGGCGGGGTGCTCGTACGTCCCGCCGCCCCGGTGAAACTTGCCGTCGGCGACCGGGTCGAAGTGGTGGGATTCCCCTCCCCCGCGGAGGCCCGTCCAGTGCTGGAGTCGGTGGTGACCCGCCCCGCGCCGGCGACGACGGCTGCCCGGAGCCTCCCGGAGCCGCCCGCCCCGACCTTGGCCCCGCTCCCCGAGCCGGCCCCCTCATCCCCGTCGGACGGCCGATTCGGCTGGCCGGTCTGGGCGCTCCTGGTCTGCGTCGGCGGGTTCGGTGCCTGCATCTACGTCCTCGTCACCCACCAGGCGGAGCTCCGGCGGGAGAACAAGAAGCTGGTCACCGCAGCGGCCGAGTCCGGGACCCGGGTGGGGCGCCTGCAGCGGAGCGCCGAGGTGGAGCGGGCCCGGGCGACGCAGCAGGAGCTGCTCGTCAAGCTGGCCGGCAGCCGCACGCTCGAGGACCGGGGGCTGGATGCGGCCGTGCAGGAGATCCTCGAGGCAACCTTGGAGGTCCTCCGGGCGTCGCATGCCGGAGTCTGGGTGCGGGCCGAGGAGGGCACGGACCGCCTGGAGGAACGGTGGTGCCGTCCCCGTCCAATGGAATCCCGCCCGCCTCGCACCGCCGAGCCGGAGTGGATGGCCTGGTCGGTCCATGCGCTTCGGGAGCAAAAGACCGTGGCGATCACGGAGATTCAGACCGACCCGCTGACGGCATCGATCCCCGCGGCGCATTGGCACTCCCGGGATGTCTCGTCAGTGATCGACGGCGCCCTGGCGTGCCACGGCGAGGCAGCCGGCATCCTGCGCCACGAGCACGAGGGGCCGGCCCGTGAATGGACGCGCGCCGAGCAGGAGTTCGCGGCGGCCGCGGCGGCCATCCTCTCCCGCCTGCTCCAGCGAAGCGAACTCGCCACCCTCGCCGCCCGGAGCCGGGAACAGCTCGCCGTCCAACAGGGGCTCGCCTCCTGGGGGTTGTTGCTGATCGAGACCCCGCCCGACCAGCGGCTCGCCGCCGGGTTGAAGCTCCTTGAGTCGGCTGCCCGCATGGCGGAGTCGGATCTCGCGGAGTTTGGGCTCATCAATCCGGCGGAGCCTTCCATCCGGTGGTTCAGCCGCCCCGCTTCGCAACCGGCCGAGCCCACCCTTCCGGGGCTCGAAGGGCGGAACGAGGAGCTCCACCCCAGCGGGAGGGCCTGGCTCTGGGAACGGCTGCTCCGGGGGGAATCGGTCGTGATTTCCAACCGGGAGAACCTCCCCCCCGAGGCTTCAGGCGAGCGTCAGGCCCTCGAGGACCGGGGTTGCCGCGCCGCGGTCTACCTCCCGGTGATCCAGGGATCCCGAACCACGGGGATCATCGCCTGCTTCCGGCTCGGGGAGGAGCACGCATGGCCCGACTCGATCCTCTCCCCGCTGCAGGCCGCGGGCCGGCTTCTGACGGCCGCCCTGAGCCCCGAGCCGCGCATCGCGGCCAGGGACCGGATTCGGACGCTGGCGACCTGACCCGCCCCTTTCTGCACCCCCGCCCTCCCCCGCACAGGCGGGGGACTGGGATCGGGGTGCGTTGACACCCCGCGACACGGCAGGCGAGACTCCTCCTCATGAACCGGATCCCCCCTGGTCACCCCCCCGCGACCTGGCTGCTGATCACGCTCCTCCTCCTGGCCCGGTGGCCGGCCCACGGGCAGGGCGTGGACTGGCATCGGTGGCGCGGGCCGTCGCTGAACGGGGTTTCGGGCGAGAGCGGCTGGCGGGCACGCTGGCCCGCGGAGGGACCCAGGCAGCTCTGGAAGGCCTCGGTGGGAATCGGGTTTTCCTCCGTCTCCATCAGCCAGGGACGGCTTTACACGATGGGGAACCACACAAACCGGGACAGCATCTTTTGCCTCGATGCGGCCTCCGGAAAGCGCCTCTGGCAGGAGGGCTACGACTCTCTCCTGGACCCCCACTTCTACGACGGCGGGACGAGTTGCACCCCCACCGTGGACGAGGGGCGCGTCTACACCCTCAGCCGCCGCGGGCAGGTCTTCTGCCTCGATGCGGCCTCGGGCCGGGTGATCTGGCGGAGGAGCCTCACGAAGGAGCTGGGCTTGAAGCTCCCGGAATGGGGCTTCGCGGGATCCCCCCTCGTGCAGGGCGACCTCCTGGTGCTGAATGCAGGAACCGCGGGCGTGGCCCTTCGCAAAGAGTCCGGCGAGGTGGCCTGGCAAACGGGCAAGGACCCCTCGGGTTACTCGTCGCCGGTCCCGGTGGAGGTGGGCGGCGCGCCGTGTGTCGTCCTGGCGAGCCACAAGAGCATCTCGCTGGTCGGGATGCCCGGGGGGAGGATCCTCTGGCAGCATCCCTGGAAGACCGACTACGACATCAACGCGGCCGACCCGGTGGTGCTGGGGGATCGGGTCTTCATCTCCAGCGGATACGAGCACGGGGGCGCAATGCTTCAACTCGGGCAAACCGCCCCCGCCGTCCTCTGGGTGGAGAGGAAGCTTCGCACCCAGTTCTCCAGCGGGATTGTTCTCGGTGGACACCTCTACCTGATCGATGGAAACAACGGGCAGGCGTGCACCCTCAAGTGCGTCGACCCGGCAAGCGGCGCCACGCGGTGGGCCGAGCCTGGCGGCATGATGGGCAACATGATGGCTGCGGACGGGAAGCTCATCATCCAATGGGAGAAGGGAGAGGTGGTGATCGTGGAGGCCAGCCCGGAGCGCTACCTTGAGCTGAGCCGCGCCCAGGTCCTCGGTGGGAAGTGCTGGACCCAGCCCGTGCTGTCGCAGGGGCGGCTCTACTGCAGGAATTCCTCCGGCACCCTCGTCTGCCTGGACCTCCGGGACCCCGCTGCCACCCGCTGACCCGAAACCCCAGCCTCCAGCCCCTGGAACATGCCCACCCGCTACCATCTGCTTCGCCCAGGGGAGCAGCCCTCGGGACCCTGGACCCTTGAGGAGCTCCGGGCGGCCCGCAGGAACGGCACCCTCGACCCCAGCCTCCAGGTGGAATCGGAGGACGGGGCCTCGCGCCAGACCGTGGCCACACTGCTCGGGGAGAGGCCGGGGGGGCTGGCGCGGGAGCTCCTGATCCCGTGGGCGGAGCTCACCTCGGGCGGATGGCTCCGACATCGCCGCGCGTTCCTGATCGCAGGGGTGGGGCTGCTCCCATTGATGGCCATCGCATCGCTGGGGGAGCGGGAGAAGCTCACCGAGGCCTACTGGGCGATCGCGTTCTACTTCTCCCTCCTCTGGGCGGCGTTCTTCTACCACGCCTATCCGGTGCGGGATGTGAGCCTGGGGGACGCGGCGTTCTGCTTTTTTGGCAGCGCCCTCTGTTGCACCCTGATCCTCTGGGGCATCTACCACTTCACGGGAGCCCAGTTCCTCCTCCCCTGGGTGGCCTCGACCACCCCCTTGAAAGCCTGGATCGGACAGATCGGCGGAGTGGGGCTCCCGGAGGAACTCTGCAAGCTCTCGATCCTGGCCCTCCTCTTCCGTCGCAAGGACCGGCTGCCGCCCCACGCGATGCTCTTCTACGGCCTGATGGCCGGGCTGGGATTCGGGATCTACGAGGGGGTTCGGTACCAGGTGCTGAGAAACGCCGAGGTCGCCCCCAACGCAGCGAGCTACTACCTGCTGAACGTTCTCCGGCTGACGTCGCTCCCGTTTCTCCACGCGGTCTGGACCGGAATTGCGGGCTACTTCCTCGGGCTGGCCCTGCTCCACCCGGAGCGTCGCTACCTCCTCTGGACACTTGGCGTCGGGATGGCGGCACTGCTGCACGGGACCTACAACTTCTTCTCCGGCTCCGCCCTGGGCCTGGTCATCGCCCTGGGGAGCGTGCTCGTGCAGAACATGTACCTCTCGCGCACCCTGGAGCTGGAGCGGGTGCTCCGGGGACGACGGGGGGGCACGGCGGCGAACGGAGTCTAGGCAGGGGGGCCGTCACCCCGCCGCGCGAGCCCCGCTCCCCCCCACTGGGGAGGGGCGGCGGTGGGGCTCCAACTTTGGAGTCGATCCCGGGCGCCGATTTCCACCATAGTCCCCGCTCGATGAAGTCGATGACCGGGCATGGGTGGGGCGAACAGGCGCGCGACGGGCACAAGATCACCGTGGAGCTGAGTTCCGTGAACCGCAAGCAGAGCGAGATCACGGTGAACCTCCCTCGCGAGTTCGAGGTCCTGGAGGCGCAGGTGCGGGATGAGGTCAACCGAAAGATCGCCCGCGGCCGGGTGACCGTCCGGGTCGGCATCCAGGCGACCGAGGGGCAGGAGACCGAGCGGCTCGCCCTCAACCTGCCCCTGGCCCGGGCGTACGCGAAGGAGTTTCGGAAGGTTTCGAAGGAACTGAAGCTCGCCGGCAAGGTGACGCTCGACACCCTGCTGAGGGCTCCCGGGGTCCTTCAAGCCTCGCAGGATCAGACCGACGCGGAGGCCTACTGGCCGGCGGTCGAGAAGGCGCTCCAAAAAGCCCTCTCGATGCTCCTTCAGATGAGGGAGCGGGAGGGGGCCCACCTGCAAAAGGACCTGGTCTCCCGGATCACCCTCATGCGGGAGGCGGTGGCACGAGTCACCAAGGCCGCCCCGGAGATCCAGGTGCGTTACCGGGCAAACCTGCTGGAGCGGATCCGCAAGGCGGGGCTCGACGGGGTGTCGGCCGAGGACGACCGGGTGCTCAAGGAGGTCATCCTGTTCGCCGACCGGTCGGACGTCTCCGAGGAGCTCACCCGGCTGGAGGGACACTTTCAGCAGTTTGACACCGTGCTCCGGCAGACGGAGCCCGTCGGGCGAACCCTCGACTTTCTCGCCCAGGAGATGAACCGCGAGATCAACACCCTGGGGGCGAAGGCCAACGACGGCCAGATTTCGAGGGATGTCGTGCTGCTGAAGACGGAGCTGGAAAAGTTTCGAGAACAGGTGCAGAACGTGGAATGAGCGGCGCCGAGGGCGGCACGCTCCCAGACAACCATGACCAACCCGAAGGCCTCCACCCAGCTGCTGATCGTCCTGTCCGCCCCGTCCGGGGCCGGCAAGACCACGCTCTGCCAGGAGCTGCTCGCCTCCCGCACCGGATTCACCCGCGCCGTGACCTGCACGACGCGGACTCCGCGCCAGGGGGAGCAGGACGGCGTTGATTACCATTTCCTCGATGCCGCGACGTTCGAAAAGAAGATCGCCGCCGGCGAGTTCCTCGAGCATGCCACGGTCTATACGAACCGGTACGGCACGCTGAAGAGCGAGGTCCTCGGGAGGCTGCGCGAGGGACGCGATGTCCTCCTAACGGTCGACGTCCAGGGAGCCGCCTCCATCCAGGCCGAGGCGCGGCGCGATCCCGAGATGGCGGCCGCCCTGGTGACGGTGTTCCTCACCCCCCAAACCCTCTCGGAGCTGGAGCGCCGGCTCCAGAAGCGGAACCAGAACACCCCGGCCGATGCCGCCAAGCGGCTTGGGGAGGCTCGCCGGGAAATCGCCCGCTGGGGCGAGTTTGAATACCTGATCATCAGCACATCGATCGCCGAGGATGTCCGCCGGATGCTTGCCATCGTGGATGCCGAGAAGATGAGGGCATCCCGCTCCGCGGCCCCCGAACTATGAACGCCAGCCCTAAGTTGATCGTCCTCGGGGTGACGGGATCGATCGCCGCCCACAAGGCGGTGGATCTCACCAGCCTCCTCGTCCGCCAGGGATGTGATGTCCGCGTGGTGATGACGAGCGATGCGCTCCGGTTCCTCACCCCCCTCCCGTTCAAGACCCTTTCCCGCCACCCCGTCGTCACCGACCTCTATGACGAGTCGGAAGGGTGGCAGCCAACCCACATCCGGTGGGCGGACGAGGCGGATCTCCTGCTCATCGCCCCGGCGACTGCCAACGTCATCGCGAAGCTCGCCCACGGGCTCGCCGACGATGCCCTCAGCTGCATCGCCCTGGCCCTCAAGCCGGAGGCCCGGCTCCTCATCGCCCCTGCGATGAACGGGAAGATGTGGCAGCATCCCGCCACCCGCGAGAACGTCCGGATCCTCACCGAGCGGGGGGCCCAGTTTGCCGGTCCGGACACGGGCCTTCTCTCCTGCGGATACGAGGGGATCGGGCGGCTGGAACCGGTGGAATCGGTGGCCAAGCAGGCGCTGGAGCTCCTCGGGGTGAAGCGCCCGGTGCCGTCCACCCCAAGGACCAAATCGCAGGCGAAAGCCAAAGGACCCCACTGATCGGCACCCGGCTCC